>JAGYOJ010000081.1 GCA_018399435.1 Actinomycetota bacterium
TTAATTTTTGAAAAAGAGATGGAGAATGTTAGTAATCAATTTTTTATTTGCACCGATGACGGGAGCAAAGGTTTTAAAGGTTTTGTATCTGAATTTTTGGATAAATTCTTACAAGAAAACATAATAGATGATAAAAATAACAAAACAAATATAGATAGGGTAGTGGCAATTGGCCCAGCTCCAATGATGGCAGCAGTTAGCAAGGTAACCAAATCCTATAATATTAAAACCATAGTTTCGTTAAATACTATTATGGTTGATGGCACAGGAATGTGTGGCGCATGCAGAGTTGAGGTTGGGAAAGAGACAAGATTTGTTTGTGTTGACGGCCCTGAGTTTGATGCACATAAAGTTAATTTCGATTTACTTTTTTCAAGGCAGAAAATATATTGCGGTGAAGAAGAAAAAGCAAATAAATTATACGATAAAGAATGTAGGCATAAAAAAAATAATATGGGTTAATAGAAAGGATGAAGTTAAAGAATGGCGAAAATAGGTCCACGGACAGTGATGCCGGAGCAGGATTCCAAAAAAAGAGTTAAAAATTTTAATGAAGTAGCTCTTGGTTATTCAAAACAAGATGCAATAAAAGAAGCAAAAAGATGCCTTAACTGTAAAAATCCCAAATGCATAGAGGGATGCCCTGTTGATATAGATATAAAAAGTTTTATTGAATTAATAGATAAACAAAAATTTGATAAAGCTCTTGATAAGATAAGGGAAAAAAATTCATTGCCTGCCATATGTGGAAGGGTATGTCCCCAGGAAGACCAATGTGAAAAAGAATGTGTGCTTAATAAAACAGGGAAACCCATAGCTATAGGAAGATTAGAAAGATTTTTAGGTGATTATGGCTTAAATGATAAAAAGAAAAATCTTAAAAAAACCAGGCAAGAAAAAAATAAGAAATCAATGCATAAAATTGCTGTAATAGGTTCAGGCCCTGCAGGGCTTACATGTGCAGGGGAATTAGCCAAAAAGGGCTACAAAGTAACTATATTTGAAGCTCTCCATAAAGCAGGAGGAGTTTTAGTTTATGGAATTCCTGAATTTAGGCTGCCTAAAAAGATATTGCAGGAAGAAATTGATTTTGTAAAAAGCCTTGGAGTTGAAATAAAAACTGACATGGTTATTGGCAAAATCTTAACCATAGATGAGCTTTTTGAAATGGGGTATGAGTCTATTTTTATAAGCACGGGGGCGGGCCTGCCTTATTTTATGAATATACCTGGTGAAAACTTAAATGGGGTATATTCTGCAAATGAATATTTAACAAGGTCTAATCTCATGAAAGCATATAACCACCCAAAATATGATACACCTATCAAAAAGGTGGGAAAGGTAGCAGTTGTTGGCGGGGGAAATGTTGCAATGGATTCAGCAAGAACGGCCAAAAGGCTTGGAGCAAAACATGTTTACCTTGTTTATAGGAGAAGCGAGAAAGAGATGCCTGCAAGAGATGAAGAAATAGAGCATGCAAAGGAAGAGGGCATAGAATTTAAATTACTTACTAATCCTATTGAAATTATCGGCAAGGACGGATGGGTAGATAAGATTAGGGTAATTAAAATGAAACTAGGTGAACCGGATGATTCAGGAAGGAGAAGGCCAATACCGGTTAAAGGGTCTGAATATAATATGGATGTAGAAGTAGCAGTAATTGCCATAGGTCAAGGCCCTAACCCTCTTTTACTTGAAGCAACTCCTGAGTTAAAATTAAATAAATGGGGAAATATAGTGGCAGACCCAGAAACTGGCAAAACAAATATAAAAGGGGTATTTGCTGGCGGGGATATTGTAACCGGTGCTGCAACTGTTATTCTAGCAATGGGCGCAGGGAAGAAAGCAGCAAACTCTATTGATAATTATATCAATAGTGGAAAATGGTAAATTTAAATATGGAGGAATAGATGTTAAAAAAAATTTCAATTATTACAATTACTATTTTTGTGGTTTCTATACTATTTAGTGCTTGCTCAGCTTTTTCCCCTAGCCAATCAGAAGAAGGTATGGATAAGTCGTATGTAATGGAAGAAGCTGCAGTTTCAGAAGCCCCTATGGATGCAGAAGCTAGTGCAGGAGAGTCTGATTTTAGCAATGTGCCTGAAATGGAAAGGAAAGTTATAAAAAGCTCTTATTTAGACCTAGAAATAGAAGCAGGGACATTTGATGATAAAATTTTAAAGGTTTCAAATCTTGCAGAAAAAAATGGCGGTTTTGTGAGCAGCTCCGAAAGTTATTCTGATGCTGAAGGCAATCTCACAAGCGGGAGGATTACAATAAGGGTGCCTGCAGAAAAATTTGATTTCATTCTCGACGAGATAAAAAATATTGGAAAAGTCCAAAGTATTAATATATCTGGCCAGGATGTAACTGAAGAATATATTGACTTGGAAAGCAGGCTCAGGAATTTAGAGAAACAGGAAGAAATACTCTTGGATTTAATGGAGCAATCAAAATCTGTTGAAGATAGCATTCATGTACAGAGAGAATTAAGCAATGTTCAAGGCGATATAGAAGTTATCAAAGGCAGAATGAATTATATTGATAATATGGTAAATTTTTCCACTATAGAAGTGTACCTTTCTGAGCCTTCTGCTATAAAAACTTCTTCAGGATGGGGCTTTTTAGATGCACTTAAAAGAGGCGCCAGGGGGGCAATAAATGTATTAAATGGATTAATTACTGCATTGATAATAATTAGCCCTGTACTGGTATTTATTGCGATAATAGTAATAATTGTATGGGCAATAATTAGGGCAAGAAAAAGAAGAAGAGCAAATAAGGAGTGATATTTATGAGAAAGTCAGGATGGTTTACGAATTTTATTTTCATATTTGGTTTAGGAGTTTTAATTGGTATATTGTTTGCGCCAAGGCCAGGCGATAAGACCCGAAAGATATTAGCTGAAAAAATGGAAGAAAGATGTGGAAACATATATACTAATTTAGCTGATAGGCTGGCAATGCTCAGAGGGAAAATCCAAGAATATCTAAATGACTTAAAGGAAAAAACAGAAGATATAGAATAAATTATTCATATCTTAATGCATCAATTGGGTTAAGCCGTGCTGCCCGCATTGCTGGATAAATTCCAAAGAATAAGCCAACTACAGAAGAAAAGCTTAATGCAAGAATAATTGGAAATATTGTAACCGATGTATCAAGCACTGTAAGATTATTGATAAGTATTGAAACTATAACTGCAAATGCAATTCCAACTATTCCACCGCTTATGCTTAAGACTACGCTTTCTATTAAAAATTGAATTAATATATCTTTGTTTTTTGCCCCTACTGCTTTTCTTATGCCTATTTCCCTGGTCCTTTCTGTTACTGACACAAGCATTATATTCATAATTCCAATGCCGCCTACAAGCAAAGATATGCTTGCTATGCCTGCAATTGTTATAGTAAAAATATTAGCAATATTTCCAACTATATCAAGAATTTGTGTTTGGCTTCTTACTGTAAAATCATTGCTTTCATCTGGCCTTAAGTTATGTTCTTTTCTTAATATATTAGTTATTTCTGTGTTTGCGCTATCAATAACTTGTTCATTTCTAGCTTTTGCTAATATGAGATTTATATAGTCTAAACCATATAACTTATTTTGCGCAGTAGTAATTGGGACTGAAATCATATTATCCTGGTCATTTCCAAACTGGTCAGTGCCCATTTCTTTAATTGTGCCTATTACTGTAAAATTTTTCCCATCAATTTTTATCAATTCGCCAATAGGATTTTTTTTCCCAAAAAGGTCTTCTATAACTGTTTGGCCAATAACTGCAACATTTGAAGAATTAGCAACATCACTATCTGTATAAAAATTGCCAGTTTCTATTTCAAAATTATAAATTTCTTCAGCTTCTCTTGAGGAAGCATAGATGCTTACTTTTGAATTATCCCCCAGGTAAGATGCGATAGAAGAGCTTAGAATTACAGGAATTGCCCCATCTATTAGCTCTGATTGTCTTTTTATTGCTTCAACGTCTTTAATTTTTAATTGGTCTTGTTTTTGCATGCCCAGCATTTGCTCGTATCCGCTATCCTGGTCTTGTTCCCCTGGAGCAATAATAATTAAATTAGATCCGATATCCTGTATATTTTCTAAAACCATGTTCTGGGCCCCTGTTCCTATTGAAAGCATTGCTACAACTGCCCCAACTCCAATTATGATTCCAAGCATAGTCAAAAATGACCTTACCTTATTTAAAGCCAATGATTGAAATGCAACTTTAATATTTTCTAAAAATGTTTTCATTTAATTTACCCTGTCTTCAATTCTAGGCATTTTCTTTAGGTGGTCTTCTGCGTCAATAGGGTTATCAATTTTTTCTTTTTTACCTATTAATCCGTCCCTAAGATATATTATTTTTTGGGAATGCCTGGCTATTTCCTGCTCATGGGTTACCATAAGTATGGTTTTGCCTTGTTTATTTAATTTTTGGAAAATTGCAATTATTTCTTCCCCGGTTATAGAATCTAAGTTCCCCGTAGGCTCGTCAGCAAAAATAATGGAAGGGTCATTTGATAAGGCCCTTGCTATAGCTACTCTCTGTTTTTGCCCTCCAGAAAGCTCGCTTGGCCTATGGCTTATCCAATCAGTAAGCCCAACGGAATCTATTGCCTCTAAAACCTTTTTTTTACGGCCTAAATTGTTATTAGAATATATTAATGGCAGCTCAACATTTCTATAAACATTAGAACGGGAAAGTAAATTAAAGTTTTGGAATACAAAACCTATCTTTTTATTTCTTATTGCAGCTAGTTGATTGTCATTTAGCTGGCTAATGTCAACATCTTCTAATAAATATTTACCATTTGTAGGAGTATCAAGGCAGCCTAATATATTCATAAGAGTTGACTTGCCGGAACCGGACGGCCCCATAACTGTTATAAATTCACCTTCCCTTATTTGCAAGTCAATGCGCCTTAAGGCTTTTACATCAACTTTTCCCAATTTATATATTTTTGAAATATTGCTTATATTTATTAATTTATCACTCATTTTCTAACCTTGATGTAATTATTATGTCCCCTTCTTTTAGGCCAGAATGTATTTCAATATAATCATAACTGCTTTCCCCAACTTTGACTTCCTTTTTTCTAATTTCTTCATCTATTTGCAGGTCTATAAAGAATTTCCCGTTTTCTTCATAAACAGAATTTGTTGGAACTATTAACACATCAGAAGCTTTAGTTGATATTATTTCTAAATTGGCAGTAAGCCCGTGGATTAAATTTTCTTTATTTTCTGGTTCTACCTCAATTTCATAGGAAACAATGCCACCTATATTTTCTGAAATTGGAGATATATCTATAATTTTACCCTTATAGTCATTGCCATAAAAAGCGTCTAGCGTAAAATCCACTTGCTGTCCAATCTCTATTTTATCTATGTCTGTTTCATCAATTTGAGAAGTAATAATAAAATCCTCTCTTATTATTGAAACAACACTTACCCCTGGAGATGCCAATTCTCCTTCTGAAAAATTAGCATCTAGGACAAAACCATTGAATGGAGCAATAACCTTATTTTTATCTAAGTCTAGTTTTGCTAAATCTATATTAATTTTTGCGATATTTATTTGGAACTCTGCTTGTTTTATTCCTTGTTGTGCTAGTAATATTTGTTTTTCTGCATTTTGTGTTTCCCCGAGAGTTGACCAATTAGTAATATTTTGGTTAATGAGGGCTTGCTCATAAGCGCCTTCTGCTGAATGAACCTGTGCGCTAGACTGGGCTTCTGTTTGCTCATAAGTTGCTTCCGCAGAATCAATCTGGGCTTGTACAGATTCTAAATTTGCCTGGGAGTTTTCAACATTATTCTCGGCAGAGTTAACATTTGACTCATATTGTGCAATTTGCGTGTCATTATAAATAGAGTCATCTTCGGCTTCCTCTAATATATTTTTTGAGTCAGCTAAAGCCTGCTCTGCGCCCTCAACTGTAATTTGTGCAGTATTTAGTGAAGTCCTTGCGCTTTTAAGGGCAGCTCTAGCATAATCATTAGATTCATTTGCTGTTTTATAGGCATCATCTAGAGCAATAGAGGCAGTCTTTGTATTTTGTGCTGCCAGCTCCTTATTGGCTTCCGCAAGCTGGACTGCTATATGGTTTGTATCTAATGCCTGCTGGTAATTTATTTTAGCTTGGCCTAAAGAGCTTTGGGCAAGCTTTAGGTTCTCCTCAGCATTTTTAATATTTAATTCAGTTCTCTGATTATCAATTTTAAAAATTATGTCACCTTTGCTAAAACTATCTCCTTTTTCTAGGCTAAGCAATACTTCTCCGGAAGATTGTATAGAATAGTTTTTTTGCTTGCTTGAGTTTACATGGCCAGTGGAAGTGACCCTTTGTACAATGTCACCTTTTGTTACCGTAAATGTTTCAATTTGCTGCTCAGTTTCTTGCTGACAGGACGTAAGTGTTAGCTGTAAGGCTAAAAGTGTAAAAATAATTATCATAGATATAATTTTATTTTTATTCTTCATTGGTTTTTCCCTGCTTTTTTTCATTATTAAATATATCTTTAAACATCTTGTTAAAAATATTAATTGACTCCTTTAATTGGGATTTTAGTACCGCTTTTAGTATTTTGTATTCTTTTTTGCCCTTGTCTGTAATCTTATATACTCTTCTTGGATGCTCTTTTTTTAGATTCCAATGGCCCTCGACGAAATTTTCTTCTTCTAGCTCTTTTAACAAGGGATAAACTGCACCTGGATTTGCACTCCAGCAATTATCTGTTCTTTTTTCAATTTCATTCATTATTTCATTGCCGAACATTGATTTAGCTTCTAGCAAATGCAAGGTATATAAGGGGAGGAGCCCGCTTCTAGTAAGTATCATATTAACAAATGGATTTATATCCGGGCTTTCCACCCAGGGCTGAAAACTTCTCTTGCCAAAAACCCAATGCTGTTTAATATTTTTGTAAATATTTTCTGCAAAGCCATCAGGGTCTTTTATATTCGCCTTGATTCTATCTTTTATAAATTTTTTAATTTCTTCTTCCCA
>JAGYOJ010000082.1 GCA_018399435.1 Actinomycetota bacterium
GGACAATCCCTGGTAATTTGGCCAATATCCAGCAAATAACTGGAGCCGCTAATATTAATACCCTTTTTAAGTAGATCATCAACTTTTATGCTTCGGGCCAGGGTAAAACTGCCGACCCTTGTCCTTGCCAACTTTTCAACAGTAGCGCCGCAACCCAATTTTTCTCCAATATCTCTTGCCAGGGACCTTATATATGTGCCGGATTTACAATTTACTTTTATTTTTATTCTTTCTTTTTCATAATTTAATAATTTAATAGAATTTATATAAATAATCTTAGGTTTTAAATCTATCTTTTTCCCTTCCCTTGCATATTTATATAAAGGCTTGCCTTTATGTTTTATTGCCGAATGCATGGGTGGCATTTGTATTTGCCTGCCAATAAAACCTTCTAGCGCTGAATTTATATCTTTAAAACTATAAGAACCAATACTTCTCTTATTAATAACCTTGCCATCCACATCTAGAGTGTCAGTAACAACTCCTAATTTTATTTCAGCTACATACTCTTTATCTAAATTTAAAAAAAATTGAAATAATTTAGTCGCCCTATTTATTAATACTAATAATATGCCTTCTGCTAGTGGGTCTAATGTGCCTGCATGCCCAATTTTTTTAAAAAAAAAACTTTTTTTATCTTTCTAATGACATCATATGAAGTAATTCCACTGACTTTATTTATTAGCATGACACCATCAAAATTTTCTAAATCTTTTATTTTCAATTATTCTCCCCGTAAAAATTAATCTCTGAAATTAAGCTACTTATAATATCTTTTAATTTCCCCCTTTTTGCATAAGCTGCTGCCATTTGATGCCCGCCGCCCCCAAACTTAGCAGCTATCTTTGCAACATTAACCTTATTATCAGAAGTTCTTAAACTTATCTTAAAATCATTATTTTCTATCTGCTTTATTAATGCAGCAACCTTTACTCCAGAAACACTTCTTAATATCTCTATTATTCCATCCTGTGCAGAAAAAGGTAGGTTTAATTTTTTAAAATCTTTTTGCAATATGTAAGAATAAATTAATTTTTTTTCTTTTAAAAAATTTATTCTTTTAAAAACAAGTTCAAGCAATTTAAACCTATTTATGGGATCATTTTCATAAATATTGCTAAAAACATCAGAAGGAAAAATGCCATATTGGAGCAAATGGCTAATAATTTTATGCACGTTTGAAGTTGTATTCTCATATTGGAACCGTCCGGTATCTGTTAAAATACCGGTATATATACCAATCGCAATTCTTTGGCAAAAACAAGAACCAAAATTTTCTTTTATCAATTCATATATCATCTCAGCCGTTGCTGATTTTTTTGAATCTACTATATTAATACTTCCATATAAAGTATTTTTCATATGGTGGTCTATGTTTATAATTAATTTTGATACATTTTTAATTTCTTCAAATTCTATACCCATCCTTTTTTTATCTGCAGAATCAAGACAGAAACATATAAAATTATCTTTCTTTTCTAAATCTTGGATATTTCTTTTTATTTGGCCTATTGAAGGCAAAAATTTGTATTGATATGGTATTTCATCATTGCATATCATATAAGAGTTTTTATTTAGCTTAAGCAATAATTCATGTAATGCTACCTGGCTGCCTAGGGAATCGCCATCTGGAAAAATATGTGAAATGATTAAGAAGTTATTATTTTCATTTATTATATTTGAAACTTTTGAAAAATCTTTTTCTATGTTTGCGCTGCTTGTCAATTTTCTTTTTCTTTTTTTAAATTATCCAAAATTTTAGATATCCTTAAACCTTTATCTATTGATTTATCATAGATAAAATCTATATAGGGCATCTTTCTTAGCCTGAACCTCTCTTTAATTTTCTTCTTTATAAAGCCTGTACTATGCCTTAAGCCTTCTAAACTATTCTCCACTTTTTCGCCTTTGCCCATAATACTTACAAAAACTTTTAATTTCTGGTGGTCCGGCGCCAATTCTACATCTGTTATGGTTATAAAATCTACTCTCGGGTCCTTTACTTCTTCGTTAATTATAAAGCTTAACTCTCTTTTAAGGTCACCTTCCAACCTCTTTAGCTTATCCATTAATTTTTATGGAGACACCTCTCTCTCTTCATATATTTCAAATATGTCTCCCTTGTCAAAATCCTGGTAATTATCAACTTTTATTCCGCATTCATATCCAGCAGAAACTTTTTTTACATCTTCCTTATATCTATGAATTGTATCTACCTTGCCTTCATAAATTATTTTCCCATCTCTTACTATCCTTAAGATATCATCTCTTTCAACCTCCCCTTCCAGAATATAACAACCAGCAATCCTGCCAGCTTTTGGAAGTTTGAATAAATCCCTAACCTCAACTTTACCTTTTTCAAATCTTTCTATTTTAGGTTCAAGCAAACCTTTAGATGCTAATTTAATGTCATCTATAAGCTTATATATTATATTGTAAGTCCTTATCTCAATTTCTTCCTTTTTCGCTAGTTCCTTAGATTTGGCAGTGGGAACTACCCCAAAGCCTATTACAATAGAATTTGATGCCAAAGCAAGCAATATGTCGCTATCTGTAATTGCCCCAACTCCCTTATGTATAATCTCTATTTTTATATTATCTTCATTAATATTATTTAAAGATTTTTCTACAGCATCGAGCGAGCCATTTGAATCAGCCTTTAAAACAATTCCTAGTTTTTTAATTTCTTGTTCTTTTTGCAAATCAGCTAATTCTTCAAGTGTTATCTTTTTCCTGGACTCAGCCATCTTAGACATTTTCTTTTCATATTCTTTTTTATTTATTATCTCTTTTGCAACTTTTTCATTTTTAACTACAAATAATTTATCTCCTGCCTGTGGCACATTTGAAAAACCTAATATTTCTACAGGCTGGGATAATACTGCCTTCTTTATGTGCTTTCCTTTTTCATCAATTAAAGACCTTACTCTTCCAATAGCATTACCGGTTACAAAAGAATCCCCTACTTTTATTTTTCCCCTTTTTAATACCACCGTAGCTACAGGGCCCATGCTTTTATCTAATCTAGATTCTATAATAATTCCACTGCCTTCTGCATTGGGATTACCCTTTATCTCATGCATTTCTGCAACCAACAATATCATTTCTAATAGATCATCAATATTTATTTTATTTATAGCAGAAATTTCAACACAAATAGTGTCTCCGCCCCATTCTTCAGGAACTAAATTATATTCAGTTAGGCCTTGCTTTATCTTATCAACATTTGCATTTGGAAGGTCAATCTTATTAATAGCAATAATAATTGGAACCTCAGCAGCTTTAGCATGATTAATTGCCTCAACAGTTTGTGGCATAATGCCATCGTCTGCTGCAATAACTATAATAGCAATGTCTGTAACCTTAGCCCCCCTTGCCCTCATGGTAGTAAAAGCTTCGTGGCCAGGAGTATCTATAAAAGTAATCTTTTCATTTTTATGAATTATCTGGTATGCGCCAATATCTTGAGTGATTCCGCCAGCTTCACTGCTAGCAACTTTTGTATCCCTTATTGAATCCAGCAAGGTGGTCTTTCCATGGTCAACATGTCCCATAATTGTAACTATTGGCGGCCTTGGCTGCAATTCTTCTTCCTTGTCAGAAAATGCTTCGTCTACCCCTTCATCAAAGCTAATTATTTTATATTTAAAATTAAATTCATTTGCTAATACCTCAACTAAATCTTTATCTAAAGGCTGATTAATATTTAATGCTTCCCCCATATTAAATAATGTCTGGAGTAATTGATTTGAGGGGATATTTATTTTTTCAGATAATTGTTTTATGGAAATACCGTCTGGAATTTCTATTACCTTCTTTATTTTAGGCCTCTTAGCTTTTTTCTCTTTTGTTTTAGTTTTTGCTTTTTTAGTTTTGCCAGGCTTTGTTTTTTTCTTAGTCTTCACACGTATCCTGCCACTCTTTTCTTCCTTATCCAGCTCCTTGTCTAAAACACTTCTAATATTTTTCTTTTTTTCTTCTTCCCAATTCTTAACATCACCTTTTTTTGAACCTTTATCCAAAAAAGTTAATAATTTCTTTTTTTGTGCAGGCGTAATAGAAGACATATGACTTTTTACCTTTATGCCTAAATTTTTACATATTTCCAATAATTCTTTGGATTTTAAATTATTTTCTTTTGCTAATTCATAAACTCTAATTTTATATCACTCTCCAGACTAAGTATTTTACTCTTTAGCATCAGAATCTTCAACCTTTTTTCTAGATTCTAATCTTTCTCTTCTAGCTTCCTCTAGCTCATCTTCAAATTGCTGTTGACTTTTTATATCAATTTTCCAACCCGTAAGTTTTGCAGCTAATCTTGCATTTTGTCCTTCCCTTCCAATAGCTAAAGATAGCTGGTCATTTGGAACAACCACTAATGCGAACTTCTTCTCTTCCTCAGTCAATACCTTAATAACTTTTGCAGGACTTAAAGCATTCTTTATATATTCAACAACATTATCGCTATAATTTACAATATCAATTTTTTCTCCGCCAAGCTCATCTACAATCATCCTAACCCTGGAGCCTTTGGGACCAACGCAAGCTCCTACCGGATCTACATTTTTATCATTTGATTTTACCGCAATCTTTGTCCTGTGTCCGGGCTCCCTTGCAATGCTTACTATCTCAACTATATCCTCAGATATTTCCGGTACCTCTAATTCAAAAAGCCGCCTTATCAGCCCAGTATGGGTTCTGGATACAATTACTTGAGGCCCCTTAGTTGTTTTTCTAACTTCTGATATATAAGCTTTTAGACGTTCTCCATGAGTATATCTTTCATTAGGCACCTGCTCATACTGGGGTAATAATGCTTCAACTTTACCTAAATCTACAAGCGTGAACCTTGAATCACTTTGCTGAATTATCCCTGTTACCAAATCGCCTACCCTATCTTTAAACTCGTCATACATTATTTCTCTTTCAGCTTCCTTTATCTTTTGCTTTATTACCTGCATAGCGGTTTGGGCTGCAATTCTACCAAAACTATCAGGGGTTACTTCAATTTCGCCCTTTTCACTTTCTTCATCAGCTTCCTCATCCAAAACTTTAAATACCTTAATTTCGCCTGTGTCTATATCTATGTCAACCCTACTGTCATAATCTACTTTATAATTTTTTTTATAAGCAGAATTTAACGCAATTTTCAATGCGTCAATTAACTTATCCATTTTTATGCCTTTTTCTTTTTCAAGCTCTCTTAGAGCTAAAACTAATTGTTTGTTTAACATAAATCACCTTTTATAAATTATACTAACAACAAAAATAGTGGGACACAAGCCCACTATTTCTCTAAAAAATTTTCTAAAGTTTGGTAAGAGTATAACATAAAATAAAATAAATTCAATATAGCTACTGGTAGCTTGATAACATTTCTTTTAGCCCTGTAAATCTTTCAGTAACCATATTTCTATTTATTGCTATGCCTAAAGCTTTCTTGCTTCCAATAAGGATAGCAAGCTCTTTTGCCCTTGTAACAGCAGTATATAATAAATTTCTTTGGAGTAAAATATAATGGGATGTCAAAATTGGGATGATTGCGCATTTAAATTCAGAACCCTGTGATTTATGTATAGAAATAGAATATGAAAGGTTAATCTCATCTAATTCATAAAAATGATACAATACTTTTCTGCCTTCATAATCAATAATTAATTCTTTATCCTCTAAATTAATATCAGCTATTAAGCCTATATCTCCATTATATACATCTTTTTCATAATTATTTTTAATCTGTATTACCTTATCACCCAACCTGTATTCTGAGGCATTGCTAAATACCCTAATCTTGCTCTTGTTTAAATTATTCTGTATCTCCTTATTTAGATTATTAACTCCCACCTTCCCTTTATTTGTTGGAACTATAACCTGTATATCATGCAGGGGGTTATAATTAAATTTTGCTGGTATCTTATCGGTAATTAAATTTAGAATTAATTTAACCACGCTATCCGGCTTGTTTTTTTCAATAAAAAAGAAGTCATTTGATTTTGTGTCTTTTATATATGGAAATTGGCCATCCCTAATTCTATGGGCATTATGAATTATCAAGCTTTTCCCTTCCTGCCTGTATATTCTTTTTAAAACTACAACTTCCAAGCAGCCTGACTTTATTAAATCCCTTAAAACATTGCCTGGGCCAACTGAAGGCAGCTGGTCTACATCACCCACTAGAATTAATTTAGTGTCTTTTTTAAGAGCCTTTAGAAAATTTTTAAATAACCTTATATCAACCATTGAAGCTTCATCAATTATAATTGCATCAGCCTCTATTTTATCTTCTTCATTTTTTAAAAACTTATTGAATTTAGGATTATATTTAAGAAGGCGGTGTATTGTCTTTGCCTCTTTTCCACAAGCTTCATTAAGCCTTTTGGCTGCCCTTCCAGTAGGAGCGCCTAAAATGACTTTTTGGTTGTAGTCCTCAAGTATTTTTATTATAAAGTTTAATATGGTGCTTTTGCCTGTACCTGGGCTGCCTGTTATTATTAATACTTTTTTTAAAATAGATTTTAGGATTGCCTCTTTTTGGGTTTCATCTAAAAAAATATTATCCTGCTTTGAATATTTTTTTACTAGCTCTTTTATATTTTGCTCATCTACAGTTTTTGAATTATCGATAAAATCATTTAGAATCTTTATTTTTTTTGAAACATAAGTTTCTGCATTATATAAATCCTTTAGGTAAACCTTTTTAATAAATTCCTTTTTAATTATTATTTTATCTTCTTTTATTAATTCATTTAGCCCCTTGTTAATTATATTAATGTCTACTTTTAAAAAATCCATAGCTAGGCTTAATAAATCTTCAAGGGGGTAATAACAATGGCCCGAATTTTCTATATCATTTAATAAGAATATAATGCCTGCTTTCATTCTAAAAATAGATGTTTTATCAATGCCAGCACTTTGTGCTATTTTATCAGCAGTTCTAAAACCTATTCCAAAAATTTGTTCTG
>JAGYOJ010000083.1 GCA_018399435.1 Actinomycetota bacterium
CACCATATTTATTTTTTTTAATTTATTTAAAAGAAAACTAATTTCTTCATTTTTTCGCATTACATGCCCGTATTGCTTTTTATTTAATAAACCAATTCTATAGCCGTATTTTGCAAGCCTTAAATCTGCATTGTCAGGCCTTAATATCAACCTGTATTCAGCCCTTGAAGTATACATTCTATAAGGCTCAATTAAGTCTTTGGTTATTAAATCATCTATTAAAACCCCTATAAAAGATGTGTCCCTTGTTAAAATAAGGGGTTCTTTATTTAATATTTTTAAACCTGCATTTACCCCGGCAATAAAACCTTGGGCGGCTGCTTCTTCGTATCCTGAAGTTCCATTAATCTGGCCTGCAAAATAAAGATTTTTTATTACTTTAGATTCAAAAGTATAATTTAGTTGGCTTGGTATTATAAAATCGTATTCTACAGCATATCCAGGCCTTATTATTTTTGCATTTTCTAATCCCTCTACTGAATTAATAATTTTTTGTTGTATATTAAAAGGCATGCTTGTAGTTAATCCCTGCAAATACATTTCATTTGTACATTTTCCTTCTGGTTCTATAAATACAGGATGCTTTTTTTTATTTGGGAAATTTATAACCTTTCTGTCAATCGAAGGGCAATGCCTGGGGCCATGTGTGTCCACCATGCCTGATCTTATGGGAGAGTACTTTAGATTTTTTGCAATTATGCCATGTGTTTTTTTATTTGTATAAGTCAGAAAACTTGGTATGTTAATATCTGAAACACTACATATACCGTGCCAAAAAGAAAAATGGCTTTTATTATCATCACCCGGGTTTATTTTTGTTTTTTCAAAATCTATTGTTCTTTTATCAACTCTAGGGGGTGTGGCAGTTTGGAATCTATCAATTTTAAAACCAAGGCTTTTCAAATTAGCAGTGAGGTTCATGGCTGGGTATTCACCCATTCTTCCAGCTCGATAATCCTTTTTGCCTATTATAATTCTTCCTCTCAAAAATGTCCCTGAGGTAACAATTACAGCCCTGCTTTTAAAAACTAATCCACTTTCAGTTTCAACACCGCTAGCCTCATTATTATTTACAATAATCTTTGATACTGTTCCTTCCTTTAAAGTCAAAAATTCTGTATTTTCCAAAACTCTTTTCATTTCAATTTCATATTCTTTTTTATCAATTTGAGCTCTTAGGCCTTGTACTGCAGGACCTTTTTTCTTGTTTAGCGTCTTAAATTGAATTGATGCTTTATCAGCTGTTTTACCAATTTGTCCCCCCATTGCATCAACTTCTTTTACAAGCTGGGTTTTCCCTACGCCGCCAATTGCAGGATTGCATGGCATTAATGCAACCTTATCAAGGTTTATAGTTAATACTAATGTTTTTAATTTTAATCTAGCACAGGCCAGCCCTGCTTCACAACCTGCATGGCCAGCGCCAACTACTACTACATCGTACATTTTTTCTAACTCCTTATGTTTCACGTGAAACATTTTTAAAATAACATAAAAGAGCAAAAATATCTTCTGAGCTCACACCCTCAATTCTCTTAGCTTGCCCTAAGGTTGATGGTTTTGCTTTACTTAGGTTTGCGATACCTTCGTTAGACAAATTATTGATGTTTTTATAGCAAATATTTTTTGGTATTGCGTAATCCAAGCTCTTGCTTATTTTATCAATTTTTTTTTCTTCTCTTTTTATATAATTTTCATATTTTAATTCAGTAATCATTGTTTCGGCATCTTCCCTGTTAATTTTAAAATCAGATAATATTTCGTTTAATTCACTATTGCTTAATTGGCTTCTTAATATTTTTTTATAATATTTTGTATTTTTTATCCTTCTTGCAATTTTGTTTATCTTTTCATACTTTTTTAATATTCTATCTTTTTTTTCATCCATACCTAATTCACTAAGAAACTTAGCCATTCTAAAATCAGCATTATCATGTCTATGAAATAATCTATATTCATTTCTAGAGGTTAACATCCTATATGGTTCTGTTACGCCTTTTACAACTAGATCATCTATTAATATTCCTATATAACCATCTTCCCTCTCTATTATTATACAATCTTTGTCTTTTGCCCTTCTTGAGGCATTAAGGCCCGCAATTATTCCTTGTGCTGCTGCTTCATCATATCCAGTGGTGCCATTGGTTTGCCCTGCGAAAAACAATCCCTTATGAATTTTACTTTCCAGAGCATTATTTATCTGAAAAGACTTTAAAAAATTGTACTCTACCCCATAACCATTTCTAGTTATAATTGCGTTCTCTAATCCCTTAATTCTTTTAATTATCCCATTTTGTATTTCCTCTGAAAATGTTGTCATCAAACCATGTAGATACATTTCATTGGTATTTATACCCTCTGGCTGTATGAAAATTAAATGCCTCTTTTTGTTAGGAAACCTAATCACTTTTTCTTCAATTGAGGGGCAATACTTTGGCCCTTCTTTTTTATCCTTTTTTGATTGAAATGCAGACTTTTTTATATTTTGTTTTATATAATTTATGCAATCTTTCTCTACATAAGTTATATAATTATTTACTTGTTTATTACCATTATTCTTGCTTTCATATGAAAATAATTTGGGATCCGCATCATATTTCTGTAACTTAAGGCTTTTTGTATTTATGGTTTTTTTGTCAACTCTTGGGGGAGTATCAGTTTTTAACCTTCCAAATGTATAACCAATACGCTCAAGGCTTTCTGCCAGGCTAATAGAATTAATCTCCCCTTTTCTTCCGGCATCCATTCTATTTTTACCCCAAAATATTTTTCCTTTTAGGAAAGTTCCAGTACAGATAACAACTGATCTTGATTTGTATTTATAGCTATCGCTAGTTATTATGCTAAAATCCTTTTTTTCTATTATTAAATCCTTTACCAATGCTTGCCTTAAATCTAAATTTTTTTGTTTTTCCAATACATATTTCATATTTATAGAATATCTCTTTTTGTCCACTATGGCCCTCAAGGTTCTAACGGCAGGGCCTTTAGACACGTTTAACATTCTCATATGTATATAATTTCTATCAGTATTTTTTGATATTTCTCCCCCCAGGACATCTATTTCTCTAATTAATTGTCCCCTTCCCGGCCCTCCTATTGCACTATTACATGGCATATTTGCAATGCAATCCATATTAATATTTAATAGTAATGTTTTAGAATTTTGCCTGGCTGAAGCTAATGCAGCCTCACATCCTGCATGCCCAGCACCTATAACTATTACCTCATACATTTTTACTCACCTTATTGTTTCACGTGAAACATCTTCGCCAAATTTTCTAATAATATCATTTTTTGTCATTATTTACCTATGCAGAAACGGCTAAAAATCCTATCCAATATATCTTCCCTTGCGGTATCCCCCGTTATTTCTCCCAGCAAATCTTTTGCAATTTTTAAATCCGATGACGGAAATTCTTCTGATAATTTTTCTTCCATTGCATTTGTTGCCCTTGCAAGAAGTTTTCCTACATCTTTTAAAATCTTTTTATGCCTTCTATTTATAATTATTTTTTCTTCTATATTAAAATTTTCCTCTTCTAGCACAATATCTCTTATCATTTTTTCTAATTTTTCTATTTTTATTTTTTTTGTTGCTGAAATTTTTACTATTTTTTTATTTTTACAATATTTTTTTATTTCTTCTGTTTTTAATTTCTCGGGTAGGTCTGCTTTATTTATTGCAATTATTGATTTTTTATCTTTTATTTTTTTAACAATTTCTATATCTAAACCGTCTATTTTTTTACTGTTATCCATAACAAAAATTACTAGCTCTGCTTCATTTAAATGTTTTAAACTTTTCTCCACCCCAATCTTTTCTATCTGATTTTTTGTCCTTCTTATTCCAGCTGTATCAATTAATATCAAAGGAATGCCTTTTACATATAATATTTCTTCTACAGCATCCCTGGTTGTTCCAGGTATAGATGTAACTATTGCTTTTTCTTTTTTTGACAATATATTTAATAAGCTTGATTTCCCAACATTCGGTTTCCCTGCTATTACTACTTTTACCCCGTTTTTTATTATTTCACCTTTTTCCTCATCCCTTATTAATCCTATTATTTCTTTTTTTATTTCTCTAACTTTTTTTGTTAATTTAGCATAAGGAGTTAATTCTAAATCTTCTTCTATAAAATCTACTGATGCTTCTAGTTGAACAAGCACTTCTTTTATTTTCTCTGATATATTATGTATCTCTCTTTTTATTTCTCCTGACATGTTTTTTGCTGCTATTTTTAAACTTTCTTCAGTTTTTGATCTTACTATATCTATAACTGCCTCAGCTTGTGACAAATCTATTCTTCCATTTAAAAATGCCCTTTTTGTAAATTCACCGGGGCCGGCAATTCTAGCTCCATGGTCGATGCATAATTGAAGTACTTTTGTTGTTGGAATTATTCCTCCATGGGAATTTATTTCAACTACATCTTCCCTCGTATATGACTTTGGCTTCTTCATATAAGATACTATAACTTCATCTATTTTATTTCCGTCAGTGTCTATTATATTTCCATATGCAATAGAATAAGATTTTAATTCTTTTACTTTCTTATTATTTTTTGCCTTAAATATTTTATCAACAATTTTTGTTGCATTATCTCCACTTAATTTTACAATACCTATTGCCGCTTCTCCGGGTTTTGTCCCTATTGCCACAATAGTATCATTATCCATTTCTACCATTTTTTTCACCATATCTTCTTTATTATTTTTACACCATTATAATTTAATTATTTATTTTACAAATTGCAAATAGTTACTCTTTTATTTTTTTACACACTATAAATATCATTACAAAAATATAATTAATAATACTCTTTTTAGCACTTTTCTAACCTTATTATATATTCTTTGCCTTTTAGCGTTTATCAACTACCAGCCAAATATATTAAAACAGAATTTAAAAACTGCCCATGTTGCCAAATTATTGTATTTTTTAATATTAATAATTGGCAAAAATAAGGCACTTAACTTATGTATTAATATTATTCTAAAAATAAATAAGATATTCAATCCTGTAAGAATTTTAGGGATGAATTGCTTTCAATCTTTAATATATGTTTTTACAGTCTTTTGCTTATGGATTTTGAACCATTTTATATTAGATGTCTACAATACAAGTAGTCGCGCCATTATAATTTTTTTATTTTTTTGATTGGTTTTTTAGCTAGATTTTCCAAAAGGGTATATGACTATTCTTCTGTTTGGTTCTTTGTTTTTACTGATAGTTTTTACATCTTTAAAATTTGAAAGCGCATTATGTATTATTTTTCTCTCAAATGAATTCATTGGCCTTAGCTTTATCTTTTTGCCCTTTCTTATAGCTTTTTTTGCTAATTTTATTGCTGTTTTTTTTATTCTTTCAGCCTTTTTCTTTCTATAATCTTTTATGTCCAAAATAACATTTTTTTTAACTAGCTTCTGCCTAGCTGAAATTAAATTTATAAGATATTCTAAAGCTTCAATGTTTTTACCATTTCTGCCAATAGCAATTGCTAAATCATTTCCATAAACAGATAGCCTTAAATCTTCCCTGTTTATTTTTACTTCAACATCTTCTCCAAGGCAAATTGTATCAATAGTCTTTTTTACAATTTTAGCAATTTTTTCTAATCCTGAAACTTCTTCGGCTTTTTCTAATTCTTTTAATTTATCATTTTCCATCAATTTACCGTTTTCTTGTTCTTCCTGTAATGACTTTACAAATGAATCAATTGCATCTTTTATATTATTTTCATTTGCCATCTCTCTACACCTCTCAAGCATTGATTATTTCTTTCTCCTTTTTTTTCTTTTCTTACCAGCTATTATTTTCTTTTCTTCTGATGAAAGTTCTTTTTTCTTTTCTTCTTTTTCCTCTTCTTGTTCTTCTTTTTCTTTTCCTCTGCTGACAATCTTGTTTACTAAATACTGTTGCCCAATAGTCCATATATTCGTAGTAACCCAATAAACCAATATTCCTGCTGGTAGCCTGAACGCAATAAAACCAAAAACCACTGGCATGATATATGAAATCATTGATTGCTTTGGATCTGTGGTTGTCATCCGGGTGCTTAAAAACATAGTTCCAACCATTAATATAACTAAAATATAATATGGGTCTGGTTCATTTAAGTTTAGCCATAAAAAATCATATGCCGGATTTGGTGTCCCGCTTATAGTAAACTTTCCAAGGACATCTGTTACTATGTTTGAAGGGTTTCTAAGCGCTTGAAACAAAGCAAAAAACACTGGCATTTGAAGCAAAAGCGGCAAGCAGCCAGATAATGGATTTACATTGTTTTCCTTGTAAAACTCCATTGTTTTTTCCTGAATTTTTTGCTTATCATCTTTATATTTCTTTTGTATCTCTTTTATCTTTGGCTGTAATTTTTGCATTTTTGCCATTGATTTTGTCTGTGTGATGGTTAGGGGAGTGAGTATTATTCTAACAATCAAGGTTAATAATATAATTACAACACCATAGCTAGATACTACATTGTTATATAAAAATATTATTACATACTCAATTATATTCTGTATCGGCCTCAGCAGATTATAAATAAATTCCAATATTATTTACCTCCTTTATTTAACTGGATCATAACCGCCCTTATTAAAGGGATTACATCTTAAAACTCTATATGTAGCTTTAATACTTCCTTTTAGTACACCATATTTATTAATAGCTTCTACTGCATATTCTGAACAAGTCGGCTGAAATTTACAAGCATTTGGAAGTAGTGGTGATATTAATTTTTTATACAACTTTATTACAAATATTAATAATCTTTTCATATTAAGCTTGTGGGTTAAGAATGCATAAGGGATTCTTCAAGAATTTTTTTTAGTTCCCAATAACCTATGTATTTTATTCTTTTTCTCGCTATTATTAATAGATCAAAGCCTTTTAGGTGACTATTCATGCTTCTTATTATTTCTCTTAAAACTCTTTTTATTTTATTTCTTTTAACA
>JAGYOJ010000084.1 GCA_018399435.1 Actinomycetota bacterium
AAAATATAAGTATTTTGACTTAATTGTAGGCTTATTTGTAGCCGTGCTATTAATTTCAAATATTGCATCTACAAAAATTGTGCAGATATGGAAATTTACTTTTGACGGAGGCACAATTTTGTTTCCCCTTTCATATATTTTTGGGGATATATTAACAGAAGTTTATGGATATAGGGAAAGCAGGAGAGTTATATGGATTGGCTTTTTTTGTGCCCTTCTTATGTCCTTAACCCTAGGAATTATTGGAGCTATAAAACCAGCAGAAGGTTGGGAGCTACAAGCATCCTATATGGCAATTCTTGGCCAAACTCCCAGAATTGTTACTGCTTCACTTATCGCTTATTTTATGGGGGAGTTTTCTAACTCTTTTATCATGGCTAAAATGAAAATATTAACTAAAGGAAAATTTCTTTTTACAAGGACTATTGGCTCTACAATTGTAGGGCAGGGTATTGATACTATAATATTTGTTTTGATAGCATTTGCCGGATTGTATTCTATCCCATTAGTAATTTCTATCATAATTTCTAATTACATATTCAAAGTAGGGCTTGAAATTGTGTTTACTCCCGCGACATATAAAATAGTTGATTCGCTAAAAAAAGCAGAAAATATAGACTATTATGATTATAGGACAAATTTCAATCCATTTTTATTCTGGAAAAAATAATTATTGCATTTCTTCAGGGTATGGATACCTGTAGTGGCCAACAATTTTATAATCCAGAAGAACATCAACCTCACTTGCTTTTCCTAATTCTTCAGATGTCATAATAACCAGCGGGACACCTTCCTGATTGGTGTTCGGAGAAATAAAGCCTCCAAGATCCTTATGCGGGTTTTCTTCATCAAGCTGAAAATATACTATATCCCCTGGCTGCCATTGAATATTATTATCTGCATGGTTTTTGTCATAACTGGTTTCAAGTTCTAATGCATGTCTTTTAAAGAATGTTTCCTGAAAAAATACATGCCTAAAATCAATATACTTTATAGGTTCATCCCTTCCAATTATATCCATTGGATAAGAATCTGAATGGTTTAGCATATCGTCATATATCAGTTCCATTAAATCATAACCACAATCCCTTAATACAATTGCAATTATATCTGTTGAAACGCCTACATTTTCTGTAGGGTAGCCAGTTTCGGGGTATAGCTCATACTCATATTTTACATTTTCTTCTAATATTTCTAATGTCCTTAGGACTATATTTTTCTGGTCTTCTGATAAATCATTTTCAATTTCATTTGAATAAGTTGCATCTTCAGTTAAATTTTCATTTGCTATTTCTTCTGGTACTATATCTTTAGTTCCTGGTACAGGTTCTAAAATCTGAGCTTCATCCGGGATATCTTCTGTACTTTTATTTATTACTAGCTCAGTTAATGGATATTGCTTATTTGCTTCAAATAGGTCTAAAGGTATTTTTATTATTTCCTCTTTGTAGAAGCTTTTTAATATCCAAAACTGTAGGGCAGCAAATATAATTACTACAATTACTAAATATTTATAATTATTAGACTTTTTTGTTTGTACTCTTCTAGTGCTCCTTCTCATAGTATAGCTATTATATTAAATAAATAGATAATTTTAAACTATATAAATTGATAAAAATTAAACAGTATAGTATAGGGGGAAAATAGGGATTGTATTAGCATTTTTAATGCTTTTCTATATTGTCAATAAAATGCTTAATCTTATTTTAGTTAAAAACAGTAGCCCAGCATAAAATCTGATTCTATATGAGCAAAATTTAGAATATAGAAGGGGTATAATTATTTAATAACTATATTGACATATTTAAATATACCATTATAATATTCAATTAATTATGGAAAGTCTAGAAAGCCTAATAAAAACAATAAAAGCATTATCAGATAGCGGAAGGCTTAGAATAGTGCTACTTTTAATGGAAAAAGGCAGCCTTTGCGTTTGCGAAATAAAGGAAGTTATAGGGCTGTCCCAGCCCACTATTTCCATACATTTAAAATCCCTAGAGAATGCAGGGATTATAAAATCAAGCAAGCAGGGCTTGTGGGTTAATTATCATATAAACAAAGAATTAAAAAGCGATATTAAAAAAATAATTGAAATAATTAAAAAATCATTAATCTCTGATGTAAAAATAAAAGATGACATAAGCAAAGTTAAAAAAGTTGATAGGAATAAAATTTGCAAGGTTAAAGGGAAAAAATGAAAAAGATATTAATTTTATGTACGGGCAATTCGTGCAGGAGTCAGATGGCGGAAGGCTTTTTTAGAAAATATAGAAGCAAATGGGATATTAATAGCGCAGGCATTATGCCCAGCCGGGTAAATCCTTATGCTATCGAGGTTATGAAAGAGCTGGGAATAGACATTTCTTCCCATAGGTCTAAAAGTGTTGATGAATTTCTAGGACAGGATTTTGATTACATTATTACAGTTTGTGATAATGCTAAAGAAAGCTGCCCAAACTTCCCGGGGAAAACAAAAATGGTCCACTGGAACTTCATTGACCCAGATAGCATTATAGGGAATAGGGACAAAAGGCTAGAAGCTTTTAGAATGGTTAGAGACCAAATCAATGAAAAAATTAAAGGATTCCTGGACGTGGAGGTTTAATAATGGAGATATTTATAGAAGCATTAAAAAGTGGGTGGCTAGCCTTATTGGAATATTTATCAGCCCATGTACTGACTTGCCTCGTGCCTGCATTTTTTATAGCCGGGGCTATCGCTGTATTTGTTTCCAAGGGGGCAGTGCTAAAATACTTTGGGTCCAAGGCAAAGAAATGGTTATCCTATAGCGTGGCGTCTGTTTCAGGGGCTGTACTTGCAGTCTGTTCCTGTACCATACTTCCCTTGTTTGCTGGAATTAGGAAGAGGGGCGCAGGCCTGGGGCCGGCAATAGCTTTCCTTTATTCTGGGCCAGCTATAAATATACTGGCAATAGTATATACAGCCAGGCTTTTAGGATATGACCTGGGCATAGCCAGGGGGATTGGAGCTATAATATTTTCGGTGGTTATAGGGCTTTTAATGTCTCTTATTTGGATGAAAGATGAAAGAAGATTCCAGGACAACGGTAATTTTGTAGCAGCTGCCGGGGACAGTGAACATCCCAAGCCCAAGTACATAGGTATTGTATTCTTCCTTTCGCTTCTGGGGATTTTGGTTTTTGGGGCAGCACAGATGTGGATATATGCAGGTGTTTCTTTAGCGGTACTTGTAGCCATACTTATAATAGGTTTTAAAAGAGCTGAGATTAAAGACTGGCTAAAGGAGACAGGAAAGCTTGCCTGGCAAATTATTCCCATACTTTTGGCCGGAGTTTTTATAGCAGGTGTAATAAAATACTTCTTGCCTCAAAGTGTGGTGGAAACCTGGGTAGGCGGCAATAATTTAAGGTCCAACTTCCTGGCTTCCATATTTGGGGCATTAATGTATTTTTCTACTCTTACTGAGGTTCCGATTATCAGGGCGCTCATGGATTTGGGCATGGGCAAAGGCCCGGCATTAACCTTACTTTTGGCAGGGCCATCTCTTTCCCTTCCCAATATGGTAGTTATAGGAAGAGTAATGGGGGCTAAAAAGACTCTTACTTATGTTTTACTGGTAATTGTAATGTCAACTTTTACAGGAATGCTTTTTGGGCATTTCTTTGGATAAAAAGATAAAAGGAGGAGAACTAAATGAAAGTACAAATTTTAGGGACTGGCTGTCCCAAGTGTAAAAAAACAGAAAAGAATGCCATGCAGGCATTAACCAATTTAAATATTCAGGCGGAAGTAGAAAAAGTTACGGACGTAAATCAGATTATAGATTTGGGGGTTATAACTACCCCTGCCCTTGCAATAGATGGGGAAGTTAAATTTTCTGGAAAAATTCCTACCGTCCAAGAGATAGAAAAAGTTCTGAAATAATAACTGTTAGGAGTTTTTGTAATGGAGAAAAAAGCAGGCTTGCCTTTATTTGAGAAATTTTTAACCTTATGGGTTGTGCTATGTATTGCTGCGGGGGTGGCTATAGGAAAGTTTTTGCCTGTGGTGCCCAATACCCTTAGCCGTTTTGAGTATGCAAATGTTTCAATACCAGTGGCTATACTGATATGGCTAATGATTTATCCCATGATGTTAAAGATTGATTTTGCAAGTATTGTAAATGCCACTAAAAAACCTAGAGGCCTTACTGTTACTACCGTGACCAACTGGCTGATAAAACCTTTTACCATGTATGCTATTGCCTACTTTTTTTTGCGTATTGTTTTTGGCGAGCTTATTTCAGTTCCATTGGCCAATGAATACCTGGCAGGGGCTGTGCTTTTGGGGGCTGCTCCCTGTACTGCTATGGTATTTGTGTGGAGCTATCTATGCAAGGGAGACCCTGCCTATACACTGGTGCAGGTAGCTGTAAATGACATTATAATTCTTTTTGCCTTCGTGCCTATAGTGGCCTTTCTTCTAGGTTTAACCGATGTCTTTCTGCCATACAATACATTATTTTTATCAGTGGTTTTATTTGTGGTTATTCCCTTTGCCGCCGGCTATATTTCCCGTGTTTTGATTATAAAAAGTAAGGGCATTAAATACTTTGAAAATGTCTTTCTACAGAAATTTAAAAATATTACTATAATAGGTTTGCTTTTAACCCTGATAATTATATTCTCTTTTCAGGGTGATATTATATTGTCCAACCCCATACATATTTTACTGATTGCGGTCCCACTTATCATACAGACCTTCCTAATATTTTCTATAGCCTATGGCTGGGCAAGGGCATGGAAATTGTCCCATGCCGTAGCTGCCCCGGGAGCCATGATTGGTGCCAGCAATTTCTTTGAGCTTTCTGTAGCGGTGGCAGTATCTCTTTTTGGCATGCAATCAGGTGCTACGCTGGCTACAGTGGTGGGGGTTTTAGTAGAGGTTCCGGTAATGCTTGCCCTGGTGGGCATAGCTAACCGGACCAGGCGCTGGTTTCCGATTAAAAAATTATAAATGATTATGTTATTGACATTTATATGTAGTTAACATATAGTCTTTAACAGATATTAATAATTAATGATAAAAACGTGAAAAGTATAGTTAGTAATTACCTTACAGCAATAATAATTAATGCCATATCCCTAGGATGGCTTATATTTTCTGTGGTAAAAAGCAAGGAGAAAACCAAAAAATCCTTAAAAATTGCTTTTAAGACTTTCATTAAGATAATTCCTTTGGTAGTTATAATTATAGTATTTATTGGTTTTCTGCTGGGATTCATTCCTTCTAATTTCATTTCTAATATTATAGGGGATAAGGCAGGTTTCTGGGGAATAATGGTTACTGCAGTCCTAGGGTCTGTTTTGTTTATTCCAGCCCTCATATCATTTCCATTGGCGGCTTCATTATTGGATGGTGGAGCTTCAGTGATGTCGGTGGCCGCTTTTATTACCACCCTTACCATGGTAGGAATTGTTACACTGCCTCTGGAGCTTAGGGAATTGGGCAAAAAAACGACCATTTTAAGGAATGTGTTAAGTTTTATATTTGCGGTAGCCATAGCTATTCTTATGGGAGTAATTCTATGAAAAATATAGGAAATACAAAGAAAAATAAAAAAAATATGCGTAAGGATTATATAACTATGGCCGTAGTTTTAGTGATAGCGGCAGTGCTGCTGTTTGTATTTCCACAGAAGGCCAGTTCCGTGCTTACCATATCCAGGAATTATTTGGTAGAGCTAGTCTTAGTATTGCCTGCGGTCATGATAATAATTGGCTTGTTTTCAGTCTGGATTCCGGACCAGATGGTAGTTAAGTATATGGGCCATGCATCTGGTGCAAAAGGCATTATTTTATCACTGGTCCTGGGCATGTTGCCTACCGGCCCTTTATATATTGCTTTTCCCATGGCGGCAGCTCTGATTAAAAAGGGCGCTAAAAGGTCCAATATAATAATCTTTATATCAGCCTGGGCCTGCATAAAGCTGCCGCAGGAACTTATAGAAATACAGTTTTTGGGAATAAAGTTTACATTTCTAAGGCTAGGCTTAACCATAGTTTTCGTGATAATAATGGGAATTATAATTGAAAAATTAATTGAGTTTACTGATAAAAAAAATATAAAGGCAGGCAGGAGCTAAAAAAATGGCAGAGGTATTTGACTTAATGAAACTCAAATCTTATCCTTACTCCCAGAAAGCGAAAAATGTATTCTTCCAAAGGCCTGAATTTAAAGCCAGGATAATAGATCTGGCAGCAGGTGAACATATACCTGATTGCCAGATGGAAAGCCATGTAATATTTGTGTGTTTGTCAGGGCAGGCTACAGTAGCAATAGAAGGCCAAGAGGAACAAATAAGCAAGGGAAAATGCCTGGTAAGTGAACCTGGAAAATTCTCTATGACATCAGTAAATGGGGCAAGGCTATTGGGGATACAGATAAAACCATTAAGATAATATCTGTAGATATAGAATAATTATATACTGGCAAAACTAGGTACTAATCAATAAATAGGTTAAATTGGGTATCAGTGTAGATATGTGCAAACATGATGACAAATGCTTATGCTATGGCAAGATGGGCCGGCTTCTTATACCAGCCCTCCTTTTGTTATTGGCCGAAAATTCTTCTCATGGATATGAGCTTGCCGGCAGGTATAAGCAGCTAGGCTTAACTGAAGCAGATATAGATGTGGGTGCAATATACCGCACTCTTAACCCTTTAGAAAAAGGAGGCTTTGTAGAATATAGCTGGAAAACTAAAGGCAAGGGGCCTGCTAAAAAAGTTTATCACATTACTCCTGCCGGGGAAAAGCTACTGGCCAATTGGGCAAAGGAGATAAGATTTAGAAGAGAGAAGCTGGACCGGTTTCTTAAAAGGGTAGAAAGCCTGTACCAGCAGTAAATTAAAACCCAG
>JAGYOJ010000085.1 GCA_018399435.1 Actinomycetota bacterium
AGATCCTTGAAGCATGGCAATAGTAGAGCCCCCAATAATTTTTCCTATTACTATAGAAGTTCTTGATACGGGAGAGACTAAAACTTCCTTAAGAAAGCCAAATTCCCTGTCCCAAACTATGGACATGGCGCTAAAGAAAGAAGTAAAAAGAACAGTCATGCCAACAATGCCTGGAAACATAAAATTTAGGTAATCCCCGCCACGGCTGCTTCCAAAAAAGGAAAAAGAGCTTGCCAAGCCGCTTCCAAGCACAAACAGGAATAAGATTGGCTGGGCAAATGTTCCTATAATTCTTGGCTTGTCCCTGTAGTATCTTTTGATATCCCTTAACCAAATTGTATATATTCCTAATAATTCTCTTTTCATTATTCAAATCTCCTCATAAACTAGTCTTAATGCCTCATCCTGGTTCTAGCTTGTAATCTAAACCTGTCCTTTTCATCAAGTGTCTCTTCCCTAATTTCATGGCCAGTTAAATCAAGGAATACATCATTTAAGGTTGGCTTTCTGGAACTAATAGACAATATGTTTACCGGGCAATTTTTAATAAATTCAGGCACGAAACTTGAACTATCTTTAACTTCAAACTTAATACTTTCACCTTTTTCATCTATTATTGGTTTCTTCTGGACATTCTCTATATAATTTTTTAATTTTAAATTATTTTCTGAAGACACAGTAACAATATCTCCCCCAACTCCCTTTTTTAAATTATCCGGGGTATCCAGGGCAATTATATTACCCTCGTCAATAATGGCTATCCTGTTACAAATTTCAGTTTCATCCATGTAATGGGTTGTTAAAAAAATTGTAATATTGCTGCTTTCTTTTAGTTTTACAATATAATCCCATATTTTATTTCTTGTCTGTGGATCCAAGCCCAGGGTCGGCTCATCTAAGAACAATACTTTTGGATAGTGTATCAGGCCCCTGGCAATTTCAAGCCGCCTTCTCATTCCTCCAGAAAAAGTGCGCACAATATCATTTTCCCTTTTCTCAAGGTTAACCATTTTTAAGACTTCATCCGCGCGTTGTTTAATAAGATTTCTGGGGACATTATAAAGGAGCGCATGGAAATGAAGGTTTTCAAAGGCTGTTAGCCTGTCATCTAGTGTTGGGTCTTGGAATACCAAGCCAATACAATTTCTTATCTCATTTCTTTGTGTACCTACATCTTTGCCGCATAAAGTTACATCTCCTGATGTTTTATTTAAAAGGGTGCAGATAATGTTTATGGTAGTAGTTTTTCCTGCGCCATTAGGGCCTAAAAAACCAAAAATTTCTCCTTCCTCAACTTCAAATGAGATATTATTAACTGCAGTCAATTTTCCAAACTTTTTAATTAAATTTTTAACTTTTATAACTTTATTTTCCATAATATTTAATTTTCTAAATTTGATAATATTTCCTCTAAAATTCTTAAAAGATCTTTCCGGTCCTTAACTGGTATAGATTCAATTAACTTTTTTGTAAGTTTTTTTCTTTCCTCCCTTTTCTTTTCTAATATGTTTTTGCCAAAATCAGTTAAGCACAATTTTACAGATCTTCTATTTTTTGGATCATTATATCTTTTTGCCCAATTATTTTTTACCAGCCTATCAGCAAATGCTGTAGCAGATGGAGAAGAAATATCTAGATTCTGGGCCAGTTCTTTCATGGTTATTTCTTCTTTTTGGTCAATTAATAATAATGCGTGCATTTGCAAAGGGTTTATTCTGCTTCCATTTTTGCACTCAATGACCATGTTTTTTTTGACATTCCTGCTTATTTTTAAAAATAAAGATATAATTTTTTCTGATAAGTTTTCCACTGTTAAACCTTCTAACATTTAGTTACTTGAAGTATTTTACTAAAGAAAAATCAATTATGTCAATAACTTATAGAAAAACAGCTTGAATAATTTAATTTTTTAATATGTAATAATTAAAACACAAATTTTATCAAGGAAAGAATTTGAAAAAGAAAGCAAAGGCTATAATAGCAGTAGCTATTATTTTAGTAATTTCAATTCTCCTATCTTCTTATATCTTATTTGTAAATTACAGGGTTGATGCATTTGCCAGTGAGAAAATAATAAATTCTAATATAGCTGGGGAATATATTAAAATAAGGGGCGCTGGCATACATTACATAGAAAAGGGAAAAGGCGATAAAAATATACTGTTAGTCCATGGTTTTGGGGGAGGAACATATAGTTACAGGCATAATATAGAAGAATTAGCAAAAAATTATAAGGTATATGCAATTGACCTGAAAGGCTTTGGCTATTCACAAAGACCTTATGATTCAGACTATTCACACCAAGAGCAGGCAAAAATAATATTAGAATTTTTAGAAAAAAAGGATATAGATAAAGTGACAGCTTTTGGGCATTCAATGGGAGGCAGCATATTGCTTTTAGCCTATGATATTGACCCAGCACGATTTGAAAAGCTTGTTCTTATTGATAGCGCGGGCCTAAATGAAAGCTCTTTTAAATTTTCAAAATTTATGAATCAACCTATTGTAAATATTATTTATTACAATTATGTAGTTAACAAAGATAAATTTGTTAATTTTTTAAAATCAGCCTACTTTGATAAATCTTTTGTTGATAAAAATTTAATAGATTTATATTATAGCCCGCTAAAAATTAGAAATACCAATATTGTTTTAAAAGAGATAATTAAAGATGTCCAGCCTTATACAGTAGAAAATATTCTAAAAAATATAAATGTTCCAGTTTTAATTGTATGGGGAGATAAAGATACCTGGATAGATAAAAAATACGCATATGAATTTAGAAAAAAAATAGAAGGCTCTAAATTAGAAATTATTTTAAATGCAGGGCATTTACCAATGGAAGAAAAATATTCTGCTTTTAATAAAATAATATCAGATTTTTTATAAGCAGCATTAGAATTGCCATATCTTATTTACTAGCTAAAATTTAATATTCTATAGATTTAATGCTTATCTACCATTTTTTACAGGATTGAATATGATATTAATTGGATGATTCAAAAGTGCTGAAAAAGAGGTTTAAAACCGGTGACATTTATACAATAGAGGAGAGGGGAATAAGGCTTTCTATTTTTGGATCTTAAATATTTAAGGCATTTATTGTCCGGTCGGTAAATCTTCTAAAAAAATAATCTTACCGGTGTTTACAGGAAGCTTGGATATATAGAAGGCATATATGAAAAAGATTTTCTATATGAATCCGGGCTTGCTGATATCAATGAAGAGAATATATATTGACCTATATGCTTTTTCTGGATAATTGCAGGACAAAACAAAAATTATTGCTGATACCCTATCCCCTGAACTGAACCATATTGTGAATGCTGAAAATGTAGGTCCGGTAAGGTTGGTAGAATACGAAAGGAGGGCCCTGGAACAGGAGCTTAAAGTGGCATATAGATTAAATTTTATATGTTTTAGAAAATATTAAAGACAGTTCTGTATGCTAGCGGCATTTTAATTTAAAGGCTCGGAATTAGGTTAATAATATTATTTCTGTTTTAGGATTGCTGTTAAGTTTTCTAAGGTATATTTAATTGGCAGAATCTTTATATTACCTTCCCTTAAAATTCTTTTCCCTCCATAAATCATGTAAGTTTGCGCTTCGGGATAATCTTTTAAAAAAGACCGCAGGCCCCGGGTGTGTTTGGCAGTAATTTTATTTCTTCTCTTTATCTCAAATGCCAATATTCCCCTTTTTCCGTAAAAAACGAAATCAACTTCCTGCCCGTTACTTGTCCTCCAGTAATAGATCTTGTAGCCAAGTTTGAGGTAGTCATTTACTGCAAATGCTTCCTGGAAAAACAGGCTTTCAAAAGCTATTCCCTCTGCTTCCTGTGGGGAATCTAGGGGACCAGCTGGCCTTATAGTCCTATAGATGCCTACATCAAAATAGTAAAATTTTGGATGGGAAACCAATCTTCTTTTTGCGCGTTTGGTAAAGACTGGTATTCTATAAGCAATCATCAAGTCTTCAAGAATTGTAAAATAGTTTTCAACAATCTTTCTCCCAACTGAACTTTCCCTTGCAACTTCTGAAATATTTAAAACTTCTCCCTGGGAAAAACTGGCAGACTCCATAAACCGCGCGAATGCTCCAAGATTTCTGGTTAAGCCTTCCTGCCTTACTTCTTCCTGTAGGTAGGTCTGTATATAGCTTTCTAAAAATCTGTCTGGATTATCTTCTGTGTAAACAGGAGGCAAATTGCCATATAATAGTGAATGCTTTAAGCTAAAGTCCCGGCTCAGCTCGGGTACTGTAAGGGGGTGCATAAAATAAGTCAATGCCCTTCCTGCCAAAAGGTTAGGCCCATTTCTTTTTAGCTTTCTGGCACTGGAACCAGTTAAGACAAATTTATAATGGTTATTTTCAATAAGCCTGTGGACTTCATTTAAAAGATCGGGTATTCTCTGTACTTCATCTATTACGACCCAGTCTTTAAAATCAGCAGGTATGTAATTTTCCAGTCTCTGGGGGTCTGCCAGTAACTCATTGTAAAGCCTTGATTCAAGCAGATCTAGATATATGCCTTCTCTGAAAGTACTTTTTACCCAGGTGGTTTTTCCAGTTCCCCTTGGGCCAAACAAAAAAAAGCTTTTATTTTTAGGATATTTTATTATTCTGGAATACATAACTCCATTTTACATGTTTTTTTGGAATAGTCAATTCCATTTTACATTGTTTTTTGGAAATATTGATTCCATTTATAGTAAAATATTTTAGAGCTTGTCACATATGAAATAAATGTTTAATATTATCCATTTAATTTCAATAAAATCTTAATTATTAATGCTGGAATAGGCCTCATCTGATATTGTGACATTTTCTTTATAGTGCTGTTGCTGGTATTAAATAGATTTAATATATGGCAAAAAGCTAATATTATCAGAGCTAATGCGATTAATGGGGAAAACCTCCTACTTATACTAATCCTATAATTATTATTGCCAAAAAAGTTATAACCAGCCTGGATAAGGCATTGTACGTGCTTTTACTGAAATAATGTTGTAATCAATGATGGCAAATATATAAGGTTGTAGCTATTGTTATTTAATATTTATACAAACGCCGGTAAAAATATATAAGGGGTTTAACAACTACTGGCTTAGAAGGCATGGTAATTGTTACTATTAAGAAGATGGAAAAAGATTTAGGGCATAATAATATTTATAATAATCCTAATAATTTTGTGCAACCAATTACCATATAGAATTTAGCTACTGATATTAAAAATTCTTAAAAGATAAATTTAAAACAATATTAGCATTAGGAGAGTTTATTGAAGAAAGCTTATTTTTATAAAATTAATTTACTTTAATATTAACTTCAAAAGTCTCTTCTGGGGACTTTCCTTCTTCCCATTCCCTTTTATATTCGATTATTAAATTTGCTGTCCCTTTTCCTGTGGCCTTAAAGGTAAAAATTTGTTCTCCACCAACTCCGACTTTATCAGTAGTTTCTGCTTTATAATTTTTATTTATTAGCTCTAAATTACCGATTTTGCTATTTTCTGAAATATACCAATCGAACCCAGTAGTTGGATTAGATTCCAAAGTTATGGTTATATCTTGGCCTTTAGCGCAATTAATGGTTTTACCATTTGCCTCTTCTGTAAGATTTATTTCTCCAGAAGAACAAGAAATCATGAAAATTAGAAAAATGATAGTAATTAAAATAATGGTAACTTTAGATCTCATATGCTCCTTTCTAACATATATTATTTTTATTGCCTTATTTTCCAAAAAAATAATGGCATATTTTTAAAATCTAAGTTTGAACCTTATTGTAAGCAGTATAACAAAAACTATTTACAATACTCTTTTCTGTAACTGTCTATCTCCTTATTTGACCTTAAAACCTCAATTTCTAAATTGTATCTTATTTTCTCCCCTGGCTCTATAAATTTAAGGGTTCCTTCCTTCCTTTCAATTGCCCTGCCTCTTGGCCAGCTATTAGTGGGCTCGATACCACAAACATATTCATCAGCCCCCATCATTTTCCACTGTACTAAATTAGGCAATGTATCTTTTTTAAATTTAAGTGCTATCCCTATTCCATTATTATTATTAAATGCAGGATTTATGATAGCCACCCTGCAAAAGCCCTCATTATCAGTGCTTATATCATGGAAAAAGCATTGTTCATTGTAGCCTACTATTGGTTCACTAAATTTGCTAAAATTATCTTTGCCTTTTTCTGCTTCCTTATCCCTGGGCCATACTTTTGCATCAGCTTCTATTAGTTCTGATGTACTATCCAAAACAGGAAAACCAATATTTACATGATATAAAATCATTAAGGGGGATTTTTCGCTGCTAAGGTTTTCTACTTCATCTTCTATGGTAACAGTAGGCTTACCCATCCAGGTTTTAATTTTTCTTGATAATTGTATTTTGGCCCCAAAAACGCTAGTTTCCCTGATTTTACCCTGTACAAACATGCAGTAATCATCTCCGTCCCACATACCATCTGTATAAACATTTTCTGCAGCCAGGTTGGAAATCCTGCCATGTACCCCTAATTCCTCTCCATTGTCTACGCAGGGCGCACCCATGTATGTAAGCCCGCAAGTAGTAAGCAATCCTCCATAGAAAGTTCTAAGCCATTCTAAGCCCCTGCTTTCATAATAAGCAGGAGAAGTCTCCTCGACAGCTGATCTCCAGCTAATGGGTATTGAATTATATGAAAGATAGGATATGTCTAAACCCCGGTCTGCAAGCACGGTCATATTAATTCCATCCGGACTGTTTAGATCTATAGCCCTTACCCCTTTCCTTAAGCCGTCAGTAAATTCATAATCTTTAATCCTCCCTAATTGGGAAATGCTGCCTGTTTTTTTAAGCAATTCTTTTTTACTATAATCTTTTCCAA
>JAGYOJ010000086.1 GCA_018399435.1 Actinomycetota bacterium
AAAGCTGAGAAATCCCAGGAAACACAACTAGAAGAAATTTTAAAGATAATAGAAAATAAAATATAATTTGCGCACAATTGGATATTATTTTTAACAATCACCTGTGCTTTCATTCAAGCAAGCATTAGCATAACAAGCATAAATCCTTTAGCCAATAAATCTATAAATTCACTAACCAGTTAGAGCTTAAAAAAATACCAGAAAATAATAAAGCATTTCCCTTTTAATTAACCAACCATAATCTCTGACTTCTTATTTCCCGCTATTAGTAATTTGTTTCTAATTTTATAGAAATGTCAAAGCCTGTCTATTATCAGAAATCTCCTCAATTCCCGCCTGGGATTTATAATAATCTGCACAAAACCTCAAGTCCCGGGTCTATAGTTTTGGGCTATAGAAATCTTAAAATGTATTGATACCTGTCTCATTTTGTATTACAATATGTGTTACGGAGGTGGTATTATGGTAACTGTCAGATTAAATGATGAAATATCTAAAAAGCTTTCTGTTTTAATGGATATTGATAAAACAACAAAATCAGAAATCATAAAGAAGGCAATTAATAAATATTATGAGCAACACGTAACTCCATTAACCCCTTATAAGCTCGGCAAAGACCTTTTTGGCAGGTATGGTAGCAGCAAAACCCTATCGGAAAATTATAAAACGAAAATAAAGGAAAAGCTGCATGAAAAACACTCTCATTGATGCCGGCCCGCTTATAGCCTTGTTTAACAGGAATGATAAATACCATAATAAAATTAAAAAATTCATTAAATCTTATAAGGGTATACTTACAACTAGTTGGCCTGTTATAACAGAAGTATGCCATATGCTTGATTTTAATACTGAGACACAGATTGACTTCTTGCAATGGATTAGGAGAGGCGGGTTAAGAATTGTTGATATAAAACCAACTGAATTAAACAGAATTATTCAACTGTCAGCAAAATATTCAGATATACCAATGGATTTAGCAGACGCATCTTTAGTGGTTATATCGGAAAGGTTAAAAATAAAAGAAATAGTAACAATTGATTCAGATTACTATATCTACAGGACAATTGGCAAGAAAGCTATCAAAAATATTTTTAATTACAGAGACTGAGTTTTCTAAATTACAAATAAGAAGTGTTTTATTAAAAAAATAAGCCTGCTTTTTATAAATTTTATAGCATATTGTAATATATTTATATAAAAGAGTTTTATAATTTTAGAAGTGTGGCAGCGTACCCTGAATTATAATTATTTCCAAGCCGGGTTTCAGGTAAAAGCTAAAATAATTGAAGAATTCTATAATATAGTTTCAGCAAACTATGTTATTCTCCGGGTATATTTGTGCGGAATTAAATTTACTTTGATCTAGGGCGATAAAATATCTTGTCCAGATCCAGATTCAACTTCGGAAATACGGGATGGGAAAATATGTCTCCCGGCCCGCCCGCGAATACCAAAGCATAATTCCCATCTTTAAGCATAAAAGCTTCCAAAGTGTCTTCTTCAGGATCTAGAAGCCAGTAGTGGGGAATTTCTGCCTTGCGGTATATTTCCATTTTTTGCAAGCGGTCTTTTCTGCGGTTTGTTGGTGAGATAATTTCCACTACCAAATCACAAGGTCCGTCAATACGTTCCTTTCGTATAATTTCGCTTCGTTTACTGGATACAAACAAAATATCAGGCTGCAGCACATTACTGTTAGCCAAGGTTACGTCTACGGGGGCGAAAAAGAGTTCTCCCTTAGGGTCAAAATCACTAAAAAAGGCCATCAGTTGCCGGCCTAGCTCCCGGGAAATCCGCTGGTGGCGTATGGAAGGCGATGGCTCTTTTACCAAAAATCCTTCCAAAATTTCAAACCGGTAACCTGGTTTTTCCGCTAGTTTTAAATAATCATTGTAGGTGTAACCGCCTTGTTTTGGGTATGCAGAACGCCCTTCCCTAACAGATAGATTTCTTTTTGCCAAAGCAGCCAATACTGCTTCCTTTTCATAACGGTATTGCTTTTCCCCCAGTTTTACCGCCGGAATCTTTTTTTGCCGTGTATATCTCCAGATAGTATCTACAGATAAACTTAAATTCTCAGCCAACTTGTGAGCTGTTAATAATTTAGTCATTTTATCCACCCTTTTTATAATACAACCAAACACAACTAATGTAAATTAAACACAAGACAGGACAGAAAGAACCGGAAAGGTGACTTGGAATGCTTAAAGAAAATTAACAGGTCCATTAATCGCTATCTTTATAAATTAAAAAATGAAATTCTGCTATGGAAATTAAATTGCATGCTAAAAATAGACATATTACACATATAAAGGCATTAGATTCAAATACAAAAATTAATAACTGGCTGAGCGGCTAATTATACCTATACTTGGAATATTTGTTTACATTAATATATCACCAGCAGTTCAGATTCTTTCATACCGGAAACTATCCCTTGTTGTGCTTTTGGCTTACCTCAGAATATTTAAGTGAGGCAGCTAGCTGTTTTAGCTTTCTTAATATTAGCTTTTCCAAAGATTAATTCTCTTCTTGCATAGAATCTTCTAATGAGGTTTCAAGTCCTTCTACTAATCTGGATATTTCAATTCTATAATTTTTCTTTATGCGGTTATAAATCTTTTCAGAAGTTTCTTTATCATAAATATGCGAGATATTATTTCTATCTTCAAGCATATCAAGAAATATTTTTTCATTACCAATTAAGCCAGCCCTGAAAGCTTCTACAAAACTATCCCTTGGAGTTTTAACAATTATTCCCTGATATTCAAGGTATATTTTTAAAGCCTTCCATAAAAGTTCAAAGGTAGGTTCAAACCTCTGTATTACTCCATCCCTATCCAACTTGTCTTTAGCTTGTTCTATGCCTTCTATTAATCTTTGGTGGGCATTTTTTAATTTTTTTAAAGAATACTCAAGTACATCTTTCATATAGGACTTTTCCTCTCCTTAAAATAATATCTTTAAACTCTTTGTCAACGGATTCCAAAAATATTAGATCCACTTTATACAGGCCGGATACTTTTTCAAGCTTCTCTTTTAATTCCCTGGTTTTCCTGATGCCCATTTTTTTTCCGTCTACAGCTATATCAAAGTCTGAACCCCTGCTATATTTATCCCCGGCTCTTGAACCAAAAAGTAAAATCAAGCCAGGATTTAAATTTTCTTCTAGTATGGAGACTACTTTATCTAAAATTTCCTTTTCCCTTTTTTTGTATTTTATTGCTCTCATAAATTTAATAATTCATATATTATTTAATCTTATTATAAAAGTTCTCCCAGATACTGCAAGAATACGAAAGCATCCGAAATTATATTATGCCCTAGCAAACACTTTATAATTTCAGATAATCTTAAAACCTTATCCAAGGCTCCCCAAAGGTTTATACGCCTTTTATGGCAAAACTTCCAATCAGCGATTATTTTTCTTCCTGCCTGTTTAAACCAATATAATTGAAAGGTTTTATTACATTTTGATTTTTAATTTTACGTTTGCTAAACTTGCCTTATGGGCAAAATAACATTTAAAAAAAACGAACAGAGAATTAAAGAAATTATAAGTAAATTTATTGATCCAGATAAATATGAAATATTTATTTTTGGATCCAGGGCAACAGGCCATGCTTTAGAATATAGTGATTGTGACATCGGAATTTCAGGAAAAAAAGCCCTCCCTTTAAGAAAAATAGCTCTTATAAAAGAAGCTTTGGAGGAGTCAGAGCTGCCTTTCAGGGTGGATATTGTTGATTTTTTTATGGTGTCGGATAATTTTAAAAAGGAAGCTCTCTTAAAGGTAAAAAAAATATGAGCAAGCTGAATAATATAATAAAGGAATTATCTAATGCAAATAACCGGTTAAAAGAAGCATTAGGCTTAGAGCCAACCCAGATTCATAAAGACGCCACCATACAAAGATTTGAATTTACTTTTGAGCTAGCCTGGAAGACAATCCAGTCATATAACAGGGGCCAGGGCCTGGAATGCAGAAGCCCAAGAAACTGTTTTAGGACAGCGGCAGAATTAAAAATAATAAAAAGCCCTGAAACATGGTTTGAATTCCTTGAAGCAAGAAATCTTATTGCCCATACCTATAATGAAAAAATAGCCAATGAGGTTTATAAAACTGCAGCAAGATTTCCGAACAATATCGACAGTTTACTGGATAAAATTAAATACAGCCAGTAACAAAACTCCATAAAAAATCATTTTAGTTTTGGCACTTTTTAACATTATGATAACGTAATAGTAATATAGTGGGGCTACAGGCAAAACCCAATACACTTTTACTTTTAAGATATGCCAGGGGTTTGGCTGCTGTTTTTGCATGCCCAATAGTTACGCTAACTGGATTACTTTTTTATCAACATATACATTTTTCTGAAATTTCAGGTTTTTCTTTACAATATTATAATTTCTTTCTAAGTTTATCTGCATTAAAATATTTCAAATTATTTTCTGTATTGTCCATGCCTTTATTTTTTATAAGCCGCAATACCTCATTTTCAATACTATCTATTAAGTCTGAAACCCTTTGCCTGCCTGCTTTAGTGCTTGCCAGTTCTGCAGGGGATTTATTGCCCATGAATGGATACTTTTGCTCCCACCAACTATCATAAAATGACTCCCATTTGCTTATTGCAGATTTCCTAAATTCTTCTCTAGGCACCTCCTTTGGCTTCTGTTCAAAAAGGCTATCTAAGACCTCGTCAACCAGTCCACCTATGATTTTCCCATGATCCACTTCTTCAGTTTTTATAAATTCAAGAGGCATCCCTTTAATAAGTTTTTCCCACTTTTTAAGGTGTCCCCGTGAATCTGTTAAAAAGATAAGTTTGTTATCTGCTATATAGACATCTCCCAAGATTATGCCCCCCCGAGCTGGACCATTCAATTTCATCAGCTTCCTCTCCCTCTTCTTTCAGCTTAAAGTCTTCCATATTTAATAATTGCCTTTTTGTCTCCTCCCTGCCGGTTATCTTGTAATAAGTGTTAAGCAGTATAAACTTATTTCCATCTCTGGTATGGAGTTTGGGGGAAGGTCCGGCATTCTCTCTGCTGATAAAATATTTATTGTCTAACAGCAACCTGTAGATAGATACAGGATGCTGGTTTAAAAACCTGAAAAAGTTTTTATCGCTAACCCTGCTTAGCCTTTTGGATTCCGCTTTATATAGGCGCAAAACAGTATCCCCGATATATCGCTTATCGGTTGGTGAAAATATAGTAGGAGAAACCCCTTCTATAATATAAATATCACCAAAAGGTATAAGAAAGCCCCCTGATATATCATGCTTTACAACATCCTGGCTTAATTTCTTGTCTTTGGTTTTATATAATTTACCAGTAAAAATATCTTCAAAAATTGTTATGTAGTTTTGGCTCTCAATTCCCTTTACCTGAAAAAAGCCTACCACATACTGTTTTATTGACTCTAAAAATTTTAATTCAGATAAATTAAATGCATTCCTATGCTTATAAAGGCAATATTCCCATAAAAAGTATTATTTTTATTAACCGGATAAGCAAATATTTTACAGGCAGTTTCAATAATTTTAAAAAATAAGGCATGTTCATCATCAAATATAAAGTTTATTTTCTTATCTTTAAATATTGGTGAATCCATCAAAAAACCTACAATATCAAGGTCTCTAATACCCAGCTTTTGTTCCCCAATATTGTATATTTTGTTTTTAGCCTGCCATCTCGCCTTGATAGACTTCAAATATTTTACATTGTCAGCTTCAACTGCTTGAATCTTTAAAAAGCAGCATTTCTTATATTTTTTTCCGCTGCCGCAGGGGCAGGAGTCATTTCTTCCAGGATGGTTTTTATTGCCATTACCCACAACCAAGCTCCAGATTATTAAACGAAGTAACTAAATTAAACCATATTTAAAATAATTGTAAAAGGATCATGCAGGATAAAAACATGTTTTACCCTAAAGCATAATTTATTTGGAATCTAAAATAAGCCACCTGCATTATTTACAGGTGAAGCTTTATAAATTTTGCACTATATTATTTTTATTTTTTTAAGAAAACTTTTTAACTCATAACTCAGGTAAATTTCCCTTTGTTTTTAATAGTTAAAAAAAGATAATATATCAAATAAATTTTATCCTTATCTTAATTAGAATTTCATTGACACAAAAATTTTCATAATATAATATGTACATAAAAATGTACAAGATACTGTACGTGGGGAGAAATAAATATGACTATACTTAATGCGACTTCAGCAAGAAAAAATTTTTTTAAATTAATGGAAGACGCGGTGACAACCCATGAACCTATATATATTACCGGCAAGAAAGGCAATGTGGTTGTTTTGTCGGAAGAAGATTTTCGCTCGATTCAGGAAACACTTTATCTATCCTCAATTCCTGGAATGCGGGAAAAACTTATGAATGGATTAAAGGTCCCGTTGAATGAATTAGTTGAGGATACAGATGAGTAATGGGTACAAAATATTGTATACAAAGCAAGGATTAAAAGATAAAAAAAATGCCTTTAAAGCAGGTTATGGTAAAAAAATAGAGAATATTTTAGCAATGTTAAAAAAAAATCCTTTTGCAAATTATCCCCCTTATGAAAAATTAATAGGAGACTTCTCAGGTGCTTATTCAAGAAGGATTAATGCTCAACACAGAGTCGTTTATCAAGTTTATAATGAAGAAAGAATAGTAAAAATAATCAGCATGTGGTTACATTATGAATAATCTGCAATGCTTCCATCGTTTTCTATATGTCTTATTTTTTACAATTAATCCCTGATATCCTAAATATCAATGGGCAATAAAAATAATTTTCCAGAAATAGCCAAACCGTAAAAAATAAAGAAATTAGTTTTAGG
>JAGYOJ010000087.1 GCA_018399435.1 Actinomycetota bacterium
TTAATTTCTTCAAAGAAAGGCTTTATTAATTTTTCGCATTGGTTTAAAGTTTCGATTCTAATCTTTATGATAGGAACTATTTTTTTTAATTTATTATCTAATTCTTTTCCATCAAATATTGTTTTTAGCCTATCCTTGAGAAGTTTTTCTAATTGTTTATCGCTTTTTTTGCGGATATGATTTCCATTTATCCATAGTAGCTTATCATAATCAAACTTTGCCGGTTTTTTAGAAATATCTTTAATGCTAAATTTATCAATTATCTCATTTATGCTAAATAAATCATTTTTCTCTCCATAAGACCATCCAAGAAGGGCTAAATAATTAAGGAGGCCTTCTGGCAGGAAGCCTTCTTGCTTATATGTCTCTATTGATATTGAGCCATGCCTTTTACTAAGTTTTTGGCCATCCTTTCCTAGTATCATTGGAAGATGGGTAAAAGCAGGCAGCTTAAAGCCTAGTAATTTATATAACATTATTTGTTTCGGAGTATTTGTAAGATGGTCTTCACCCCTTATTACATCAGTTATTCCCATTAAAGCATCGTCTATAGTTGCAGAAAAATTATAGGTTGGGAGCCCATTAGAGCGAAGTATTATAAAATCTTCAATAGTATTTGGGTTTACGGTAATTTTTCCATAAACAGAATCTACAAAGGTTAGGCCCATTGAATAATCAGCTAAAATTCTAATAGCAAAATTTTCTCCCTTTTTAATCTTTTCTTCAACTTCTTTTTTGGTAAGCCTTAAACATTTTCTGTCATATTTATAATTTTTGCTAGCTAACCTTTTTTCTTTTAATTTTTCAGGGGAACAAAAACAGGGGTAAGCTTTGTCTTCCTTTATTAGTTTTTGCGCATATTTTTTATAAATCCCTATTCTTTGTGATTGCCTATAAGGGCCATATTTTCCTTCTTTGCTAATGCCCTCATCCCAAGAAAGGCCTAGCCATTTAAGTGAATCTATTATTTTTTTAATGGATTCTTCCTGATGCCTTTTGATATCCGTGTCTTCAATTCTTAATATAAAAGAGCCATTTGTCTTTTTTGCATAAAGCCAATTAAAAAAGGCAGTCCTTGCGCTACCTATATGAAGAAAGCCGGTAGGGCTTGGAGCAAATCTTACTCTTGTCTTTTTGTTTTCCATAATAAACCTCTTAACCATTATAATGATTTTTAGCTAATTTTTAATAACTATTTTCAGTATATTGCATTTACCCTAAATTTTAATAAAACCGAAAAAAAATCCAAATTTACTTATTATGGAATTAAACATGTAAATTTTTATGTTATAATAAATTGATTTTTAAAATGTAATTATTTATAAATTATGGAAATAGCTGAAATTATAGGTACTGTAGTAAGTACGATAAAAATTAGTAAATTGGAAAATACTAAGCTAAAAATTGCCCAGGCAATAGACCCTTTTGGCAAAAAAACTAATAATTACTATTTGGTAGAAGATGCGATTGGTGTAGGAAAAGGCGAGAGGGTATTATTATCAGATGACGGCGATAATGTAAGTAATATTGTTGGCAGGCCTAATGTTCCTATCAGGGCATCAATAATTGCAAAAGTTGATAAAATTAATATTTATGAATAAATATGGATATTGGCAAAATAGTAGGTAGCATTACCTCGGTTGCAAAAATAGAAGAGCTTAAACCATTAACATTGTATTTAGTCCATTTACTAGATAGCGAATTTAATAATACTGGAAATTACATGGTAGCAGTAGACACTATTGGCGTGGGTTACGGGGATATAATACTTATAACTACAGGCAGTGCTGCTAAAATGACAGCAGTAACCCGGGACGTGCCGGTAGATACATCTATTGTAGCAAGAATTGATACTGAAAAAGAGGAAAGTTAATGCAACTTGGCAAAGTTAAAAAAGAACTAGTGTGCACGGTTAAAGATCCGGCAATGAAATCAGCAAAGATTTTTTTAGTAAAAATTTTAAACTTAGCAGAAAAAGAAACTAAAAAATATGTTGTAGCAGTAGATAAAAAATTAGATATAGGAGTTGGAGATACTGTATTGGTGGTAGGGGGAAGCTCTGCCAGAAAAATAGTTAGCTATAGTGACATGCCCATAAATTCAGGGATATCTGCAAAAGTTGATTCTATATATATTGATAAAAAATATAAATTTCTCATGGATAAATAAAAATGTTTTATGCAAAAGTAATAGGAAAAACTTATTCTAATTTTAAGCACCCTGCTTTAGAAGGGATAGGCATAAAGATAATACAAAAGGTAAACATAGAAACAGGTGAGTCCGAGGATGATATCTCTTTAGCTCTAGACCCCTTGGGTGTATCAATTGGCGAATATATAGGATATGAAGTCAGCACTGAAGCAACCTGGGCTTTTGAAGATAAATTAGTCCCTTCTGATACAACTATTACTGCAATCATTGATTCAAAAGATATTGGGAGATAAAGCTTATGATTTTAGGAAAAGTAATAGGCAATATAGTTTCAGTTATAAAAGATGAGAAATATGAAGGTTTTAAGCTGCTAATTGTCCAAGAGCTTGACATGGAAGGAAATTTTAAGGATAACTTTGTTGTTTCAATTGATTTAATAGGGGTTGGAATCGATGAAGTGGTTATGGTTGCAAATGGTACGCCTGCCAGGTATACAGAAGAAACCCAGGACATGGGGCTAGATTCAATTATCATTGCTAAAATAGAAAATTTGATTTTTGAAGATAAACAAGTACAATTAGAATAATTATAGTTTTGGAGGTTAACAATGGATGGTTTTGCAATAGGTTTAATAGAAACAAAGGGCCTTATTGGTTCATTGGAAGCATCAGACGCTATGGTCAAAGCTGCAAATGTTAAACTAATGGGGCAAGTTAGGATTGGTGGCGGTTATGTCACTGTTTTTGTAAAGGGCGATGTAGGTGCTGTTAAGGCTGCGGTTGACGCTGGCGCTGCAGCAGCTAAAAAAGTTGGTGAACTTCTTTCATCACATGTTATTCCAAGGCCTCATGAAGATTTAGATATGATTTATCCTTAAGGGTTAACCCAAACCTTGATTATTCTTATGGGGTCAACTTCCTCATCCCATAAAGGCTCTTGCCTGTGAACATAACCTGGAGGTACACCTCCAAATTCTTCTTCAATAAATTCTATATGAGTGTACCCGGCATTTATCAAAATATTATTTGCCCGGTCTTTAGGCATTAGTGTTATATTAGGAAGTTTTAAACCCTCTGTAGTATCCAATGACCTGGGTTCCTGCCCGTAATGAAACTGTCTTAATTCGATCTGCTCAACAGGAGTAAACCTATTAGGCAGCATTAATTCACCAGTTTCAGGATTTGATACTACTTGTATATCTATTAGATCATCTTCAGGCCTTTCAAAATTTTCTATAGGCAAATCTTTTGTAGCATTTTCCATAAATAATTTCCAGATCATTGCAGGATGTGTGCCACCCTGTACGCGTATTTCATGTATTGCTTCCATCTTTTTATTTACTTCTGGATAACCTATCCATACGCAAGCGGCAAGATTTGGAGTAAATCCTGTAAACCATACATTTTCAGCTTCCTGGGTCGTGCCGGTTTTCCCAGCAACAGGCCTGTCTTCAAGCCTGGCTCTGGTCCCGGTTCCCCTCTGGACTACTTGCTGCATAATTTCTATAGCCCTGTAAGCATTTATGGCACTTATTGCCTGGACGCCTTCAGCCTGGTATTCTTCTAAAACTTCCCCATCATTACCTACTACTTTTAGAATTGCTACCGGATCATTTTTTACTCCATAATTAGCAATAGTTGCAAAAGAAGAACAAACTTCCAGTGGGGAAACACCTTCAGTGAGCCCCCCTAATCCTATTGCTGGATATGGGTTAAGCTCTGAAGTTATGCCCATTTTTTTAGCTACATCTACAATACTATATGCGCCAACCTTCATTATTAGCTGCGAGTAAACTACATTAACTGATTTTACGGTTGCCTCTAGTACTGGCATTTCCGTAATCTCATAATCTGTCCCCATGTAATTTGAAACTTCCCAGGGCTCACTGCCCTCAATATCAAATATTACGGGACCGTTTGGGTCAAAAGTCATCAGGGGGCTTATGCCTTGCTCCAGGGCTGCCATTAAAGCAAATACTTTAAATGTGGAACCGGGCTGCCTTTGTGCTTGTGTTGCAAGATTAAATTTCATATCACTAAAATCTTTTCCGCCAACCATAGCTTTTATTTGGCCGGTTTTTGGATCTATGGCCACTAATGCTGAAGCAGGATCTTCAGGATCATAAAGAACTTCTTTGATAGCTTTTTCTGCATCTACCTGCATATCAGGATCTAAAGTAGTATATATTTCAAAGCCGCCTCTAAATACCCTGTTTACTCCATATTTTTCTATTAATTTCTGCTTTACATATTCCACAAAATAAGGGGCAAAACCTTCTTCTGTATCTTCCTTGGGCCTTTGCGTTATTACAGGCCTGCTTATGGCTTTTTCATAATCATCCTGGCTTATAAAATTTAGTTCAAGCATTTTAGAAAGCACAATATTTCTTCTCTCTAGCGCAAATTCCTTATCTAAGTACGGGGTTTTGCCTGGATCCCTTAAAAGGCCTGCAAGCAATGCAGCCTCTGAAAGATTTATATATTCAACATCTTTATTAAAATAAACTTTGGAGGCAGTCTGTACTCCATATGAGCCTTCACCAAAGTAAACAGTATTTAGGTACATCTCAAGAACTTCCTCTTTAGAATAAATTTTTTCCAGCTGGTAAGCTAGTATTGCTTCTTTTAATTTTCTATCATATGTTATCTCATATTTTTCTTCAGGTATATAAAGGTTCCTTATAACCTGCTGGGTAATCGTGCTTGCACCTTGAACTACTTCTCCAGTTTCAAGATTGATTATAAAAGCCCTTATAATCCCTTCCATATCAACTCCAGTATGCTGGTAAAATCTTTCATCTTCAATTGCGATTACTGCATTTACAAGTTTTTCAGGCATTTGCCCCAGTGACACAAGCTCCCTGTTTTGTTCTCCATGAAAGGTTGCTATCAGCGAACCGTCATTTGCATATATCCTAGAAGTTAGGGCGCTTTCTGTAGGCTTGAAGTCCTCAATTTCTGGAAGGACCTCATAAATCTTTACCAAAATGGCTACTGTCTTGTTAACCTGCTGGATTATGTAAGGGGAAATATAGATATAGAGGCAGGGAAAAGCCCTGTGATTATAACCTTTGACGATGCTACGCAGGGGCAGCTTGATTTCCTGGAAACTTCCCAGGGTATCGAGCTTGACCCAGATTGTGCAGTAGCCATCCTTGAGGACTTCTGCAGTGATTATCCTGATTTCGGCAGGGGAGCTACTTTTTACATATATTATCCAAATCCCTTACGACAGGAGCAGTATATAGAAGAGAAACTAAAATTTTTAGCCCGGAAGTGCTATGATATCGGCAAACCATACCTACAGCCACGCAAACCTTTCGCTATTAAGCGATGAGGACGCTTTAATGGAGATTGCCCTCAATGGCAAAAAAACAAATGATATCCTGCCAGGATATGAAGTTAGGAGCCTGTCCCTGCCCTACGGCCAATACCCCAATAACAGGGATGTCCTGACACGGGAGGAAATTATCTGGAATACAATTATACCAATGAAGCCGTATTACTTGTTGGCAGCAATCCCGCACCTTCACCTTTCAGCATTGAGTTTGACCCTTTAGGCATGCCCAGGATAAGAGCAAGCGAGACCATGGTTGAGAATTCAGGAATATATGACTGGCTTAATTTTTTCAAAAAGTATCCTGAACGGCAATATATAAGTGACGGCAATACTGCTGCTGTTGCGGTATCAAGGGAAGCAGAAGATAGCCTTGATAAGCATTCAACTATTGATAAAATGGTATATTTTTACTAGGTTTCTGCAGGGTAGACAGGGTTCCCATACCCAGTAGCAGCCGGTTATATATGTTTCAATTTTTCTCATATCAACCCTGGCCCTGGTGCCTGCCAGCCTGTGTGCCAATTAAAAGTTGCCGTATTTTATATAATGCTGATTTTTTTAAAATATACAGTCGCAAGAGAAAAATTGCCAATTTTATCAAACAGGACCCTGTCTTGCCTTGCTCATGCCTTAATAAGCTGAGTATTAAAATAAATCAGAATTAACTATATAATAAACTACATATTCAGTCTGAAATTACTCTTAAAAGATGGTAAAATAAAGTTAAGATATATAGAAATAACAATTATTATTATTGTTAAATAAAATAAAAAGTGTTCAGGGAAAATAGAAGTAGCAATTTCAACTGATGGAGATTTTGTATCCTGTAATTTTGGCAGATGTTCTGAATTTACATTACTGGATATTAAGAATGGTAAAGTTACTAAAGTAGAGGTTATTAAAAATCCAGTGCATCCTCTAGGATTTTTGCCTCAATTTTTTAAGGAAAAAGGTGTTAGCTGTATTATTGACAGCGGAATGGGTACTCGTTCCCAGGAACTCTTGAATGGTGCAAAAATAAACCCAATCCTGGGTGTTGAAGGAAAAGTAAAGGATGCAATAGATAATTTGTTTGCAGGTACACTTTAAGGTTGGGAAAGTATTTGTTCGACTGGCGCAGGCAAGGGTTACAGTATAGATAAAAGTGTATGTAATTATGAATAAGAAAGGAGACTAATATGCCAAGAGGAGATGGAACAGGTCCAGCAGGTAAGGGCCCCGGTACTGGAAGAGGCACCGGAGACGGAAGAGGACAAGGCCCTGGTACTGGTACTGGAAAAGGTCAGGGAAAAGGCAGCAAGAAAAGTAATACAAAAAATTAACACTATTCCTTTGTATGCTTATTTT
>JAGYOJ010000088.1 GCA_018399435.1 Actinomycetota bacterium
CCAATTTTATCTTTTATATTTTTCCATGTACTTACACTTACATCTAAACCCTCTCTCTCATTAGAGTCAATTTTATGCTTTGCCTCAATAGAATCTTTATCATTTAGGTAATTATAGATAAATTCCCAAGCCTTTTTTTTGCTTCCATATCTATAAGTGCTTACAACCAGAATATTTTTTGCTCTGGTTATAGCTACATACTCAAGCCTTTTATCCTCAGCAACATCATATAGTTTCTCTTCCTTTGCTTTCTCATCCCACCTAGGGGGGATAGCAAGGGTGGTGCTGCTATAGCTTCCTGAAGGTTTTGAAATCATAAAATATCCTAGAGCAATACCTTCTTTCTTAGTCCTTTCTATATGGAGACCCGGTTCAAAATCTCCTCCCGCACTCATAGGATCAGCAAGTATGACCACGGGTGCTTCTAATCCCTTAGCTTTATGTAAGTTCATAATCCTTACCGAACTTTCATTTGAAGAAGTAAGACTTATAGATTCTATTTCACTGCTTTCAAGAAGTTCCTTAAAATCTCCTACAAAATCAGAAAAAGTATTAATGCCTTCATTATTTCTATCTTTTAATAGTTCAAGTGCTTTATATATACTCCCTGCCCTTGTAAGCCCTTCATCTTTACATATAGAAAAAGGTATTATTCCAAGTTTTTCTACAATCTTATTTGCAGCAGCCCAAGGCTCACAGCTATTTATAATCATTTTAAAATGCTTAAGCATATCAAATGCTTTCTCCAATTCAGTAAAACCCTCTGGAGGAGTAGTATAATAGGAAAATATACCTCCAGCCTTTTTAAACCTATATATTCTATCATCGCTTATTCCAAAAAACATACCTCTTAAGGTTGTTATAAGTGCTACTGGATCATTTTCATCTTCTACTGCTCTAAAAAGTCTAAATAATTCATTTATCTCCACAGATTGGTTAAAACTTTCCCCACCTGAAATATTATAAGGTATTCCTAGAAGCTCTAATGCCCTACCGTATACGGAAAGATTCTTTTTATATCTTGTAAGTATTAAAAAGTCTGAGTATTTAGGATGTATGGGATTTCCATTATCGTCTTGTATCACAGTATTGCCTGATACAATAGACTTTATCCAGTTGGCAATTTTTGCTGCATCTATTTTTGCTATTTTAGCTGGGTTATTTCTTTCTACTTTGCCTATACTGTTTTCAAATATTCCAGAAAGGCAGCTAGTGTTTAGATTTCTTACAGTTTTAAGTGGAAAAAATTTTGCTTGATATTTTGTCTCATTTTCTGGAAATATTTTTCCAAACACTTCATCTACTAACTCTTGCATGAAAGGAAGGGACCTGAAGTTTGAATGAAGCTCAAGAACTTCTCCACCACTATCAATAAATATCTTTTTTACCAAATTATATATATCAATATCTGCTCTTCTAAAGCGGTATATACTCTGTTTTGGATCACCTACCAAAAAAAGAGAACCTGGTTCTGGTATTATTTTTCTCCAGTCTTTCTCAGTTTTATCACTTCCTGTCAAAAAAAGTATGATCTCAGCTTGTAAGGGATCTGTATCCTGAAATTCATCAACTAAGATATGGGTAAACCTTTTTTTAAAATATTTTCTTACCTCTAAATTTTCCCGCAAAAGTTTTGCAGTGTCTGTAAGAAGATCGCCAAAATTTAATATGCTATGTTCTTTTCTCCACTTTCTATAATATTTTACACCTTCTGATATAAAATCTGCTAAAGGTTTGTGTAGATATTCTTGCCAGCTTTTAAGAGCAGGGCTTACAACTTCTTCTTGAAAACTTTCCATCTTGGCAAGATGTTCCTTGCTGTTTCCATCAGGCCATCTATTTTGTGTAATTTTTGGCTTTTTATTTAATTCATTTAAAAGCAGCATGAATTTTCTATCAGAATCAAAATATCTTGAGTTTATATAATTTTTACTTTTATTTATTATTTCCTGAAGTTTGTCCCAGCCTTTTTCAGGCTTATCTTCAGGCATAACTTTCTCAAAATACTTTATTAGCTTAGCAATTTTTTCCTTTGTTTTATTAAAATTAGGTTTTTTTACATTATCTTTTTCTATTTTTACTTCCGGATACCTTACAAATTCTAAATAAGTGTTAATTAAATCAGCAGGGCGGATATCAAGTCCCTGCAAAAAATTCAATCTATCATCTCCTTTGGCTGCTACTTCCTCTATATAGCTAGACCATACTCTTTCTGCATAAAATAAGTCCTCATCTTCTTCAATCTCTATAAATCCTGGATCAGTTTCTGCCTCAACTGGTCTTTCCCTTAAAATTCTTGAACAGAATGAATGAATAGTACCTATAAATGCCTGTTCCAAATTTGAGAGAGCCTTAAGGATATTATCTTTGCTAACATTATCTATTTCTTGCTTTAAGCATTCTTCTAATTTTATTTGGAACTTCTCTGAAAGTTCTGCTGCTGCCTTTCTGGTAAAGGTAACTGCAGCAATATTCTCTATAGAAGCTGTTCCTGATTTTATAAGATTTACCATCCTATCAACTAGAGAGTAAGTTTTTCCTGATCCAGCACCTGCCTCTACAAACAAGTTTTTATCTAACTCTTTAGCTATTTTTCCCCTTGCTTTTTTATCAATTAATTTAATATTCATAGAACCTTCTTCTTAGGTAAAATCTTTTAAATCATTCCATTTTTTTAATAGACTATTTTCAGAATTTTTTATCTTTTCTTTAATGAGCTTTTTCTCTTCTTTTGTACCATAAATATCTGTATCATCAATATAGGGTGGATTTTCCTCATCAGATATAATAAATATGCCATTTGAAATGAGATCTAGAATACAGGAAAGACCTTCTTGCCATCTTTCAGTTGCTCTAGGATCTCGCATAAATAGGTATCCTTTGCCAGAACTTATTCCCTTTTCTGTTGGCAGTATATACCCGCATACCTTACAATTTTTGCCGATATTCTTTTCTACTACTATTGCATATAGTATATGCTGAAGTTGCCTTCCCTTACTAATATAACCATCCTTTTCAAAGCTATAAGCACTTCCAGTCTTATAGTCCCATACATACAAATATCCATTTCTATCAATATCTACCCTATCAACTTTTCCTTTTATTCTTATATAGGTTTCTTTGCCTATACAAATTTCTACTGGTTTGTCTTTACCATATCCAAAACTATATTCTAATAAATGAGGTGACTCAAGATTTGAGTTTATTTCAATAAATATTTCAAGATCTCTTCTTAAGGCTTCAACTTCACTTCTGTATGAAGCCTCTCCAGGAATAGGAATAATTTCAATATATTTTTTAATAATTTTTTCAAGTATTCTGTTTATAATCTTTTTCTGGCTTTCTATATCTGGGACACTCTTTAGATCCTTTAGCTTTTTTACAAAAGATTGGAATACTTCATGAAGCAAGCTTCCCCTCTGGGCAGGATCTAGCCACTGTAAAGAATTTCTTTCCACTTCTTCAGGTCTTCTTACTTTGAGTATATATTCTAAAAAGAATCTATAGGGACATTCAGCATAAGTTTCAAGGCCTGAGCAAGAAAGAACCATGTCCTTATTTTTCCTAGGATCTAGCTCACCTTCTTCAGGTTGTATATATCCATCATATATAGTAAGTATATTTTTATTTCTTTCCCTAAGTGCAATATCACCTTGCTCAAGCCAAGGATATATATTAAATATTGACTTTCTTGCATCCTTTAGAGTGCCACTTCCTGTAAGTTTTTCAATCCACCAACCTGCCTCTTCTATGTCTTTTGTTACACTAAACCCAGAAGGCATCTTTAGATTTTTAAATAGTTTTCCGTAATCAATACTTGGATCTTTTTCTTTTAATCTATAAATCTGAAGAAATACTGAAGATGGAAAAAGGTATCTACCCTCTTTTATATTATAACTGCTGTAACTTACAGAAATACTTCCTCCAAGTGAAGAAAGCATTGCAGCAAAATCATAAAGCTTTTCTTTTAGTTTATCACCTGAAAGCTCGAGACTACTTCCAATCTTTTTTCTTTCCTCATCAAGAATTATTGGGTCTTGAATATTGGTACCAGGAAAATTATGACTATCAAAACCTAAAATGAATATATTGTCTCTGCCAGATTTTCCCCCTTCTGAAATTGAAGATATGTGAAGACAGCTAGGTTTGGAGGCTGATTTTTGGAATGGAATTTTTTTTATAATTTCTAAAAGTTTTGTTATTGCCTCGTCTAAAGGTAAAATTTTATCAGTTATTTTGGATAAAATTTCTAGTCTTTTTTTTAGAACTGATATATAAGATGCATTATCTTCATCTTTTGATAATATAAAATTATCCAAAAAACTAATGCATGAAGTGCATAAACTAGAAAAATTTATTTCTCCGTCATCAATTTCTGGAATTATATTTAAAAGATTTTGGCTTATATCTTTTAAAAGCTTTATGTTTTCTATTCTATTTTTATACTTTTTATTCTCTGTATTTTCTAAGAATTTTAATTTCTTTTTAAGAACTAAGTTATAGCGTTTTCTGCCCCAGCCAATTTTAGAAGTTCTTAAGGTATGTGCAAGTACAGGGCCTTTTTTATTAGGGACTTTTATTAGTGAATATTTTAAAAGCTTTCTTAAATGTATTTCGAAAAATCTATCTCCCATCCATAGAAGAAAACCTTTTAGTGCCATACCAGCAGAGCTTATATCTCCAGGGAGTCCTTCTGAAAATGTTACTGGTAAGTCTAGTTTTCTGCACATACTAAATAAGATTAAAAGGTAAGGTTTCCTATTTGAATATATAATTTCTGTTTTATCTAAGGGTATATTGGAACAAGCAATACTATTTAGAACCTCGCCTATTTCATTTCGATGGTTTGCTGCACAAAAAAGCTCCAATTTATTTTCTTTAACCTCTGGGTAAATATTTTTAATATCAAAAAGCCATGCCGGCATCTTACTTTTACCCAATGGTTTGTATTCTTTAGATTCCCATCTGTTTTTAGGTGGAATAAGACCATAGACCTTTTCTCCGGGAAGTACAATTAAGCTTTCATTTGATAATTTATTTAAAAACTTTTCTTCTAAAGGGGGTTTTTTATCTCCTGATATTAATATGTATTTTTTATCCTCATTTTCAGCTCTTTTACTTATTAATCTGTAAGCAGTTTCTATAATATCAGCAGTATCTGCAAGTTTCTTATTTTTTAGTATCTTTTGATATTCTGAAAATATTAGCCTTATATCTTCTGCTTTTCTGGGATCTATAAAATAATGGTTTTTTAAATCTTCAGGGAATTTTAATGACATCTTAAGTTCAATAATATTTTTAGATATAGCACTTATTATTCCTGTATTTATTTTATATTTTTTAAAGTAATTTAGATCCCCCTTTTCTGTAAGTTCTGTAAAAACCCCATCTATTATTATGTTTATCTCCAATGAAGAGATTTCTTCTATTTCATATTTTATAAGCGTAGGTTGGGCTATTTCAGATGCCAGAGACTGTACTGTGGTAGCTTTAAAATTAATCCATCCATTACTATCCTTGCAAAGCTGCTGGAGTATTTGATTGCCGGTATTAAAGCTGGGAGCAATAAGGATCTTTTCATTAAATTTATATTTATTAATTATTTTTTTTAAAGTTAAAACTAAAAAATTTTCCAATTTATTTTCTTATATTTATATCATTTTTAATGCTTGGCCTTTATTCTTGTAGTTAAATCTTATGTTATCAAATGCTTTTTCTAATATAGAAGCTATCCATGACACAGTAGATAACCCATTCAATTTATTATTAAAATCAAGTTTTATCCTACCTTCTAAGGTATTGATTTTGGTGTTTACCCTACTCGCACCAATTGGAACCCAATTTCCTTTATTTTCTTCAAGCATTCTATAGGCAGAAAGGAATCGTTGTTTATCAATCTTTAATGTTGTTTTGGTTTCTTGAAACTCAATTTTTATATAATCCTCGGCAATCTCAACTACATTAAATATTTGTGAGCTATCTGAACTAGATAGCAGATTAAGTTTTTTATTATAAGTCAGATAAGAAGTAATTTTACCCCATATATTATTTTTTGATTTTGGGTATTTCCATTTAATCCATCTTTTTAGAGTATCTTTATCTGGGGGTTTAGTATTATTTGTAATAGTAACCCAATGGTGCTCATCAATTAATGCTGGAATTGTAATTCCTTTCCTTCCAATTTTACTGGGTAAATCCTCTATGCCGAAGCCATTTAGCCTACACTGCTTATCTAAGTCAATAACTATATCTTTTACTTGCTTTAAATACTTTATATAAGAAGTTGGACCACCATCATATCCAAATTTTTTTCTCATGGGAATATCTAAAGGTATTAATGATTTAGGCCTAAGTGCAAAAAATATTTTAGATGTGCCTGTTGGTCCAACTGTAGTTTTTATATATTTACCATCTCTAAGTTTTACAGCTGCTACAATTTTTGTTAGAGAGTTGAATGCAGTAGCAACTAAATTATAATCAGACTCTTTAAGTTCCCAAATATTTTTATTTTTAGAAGGTAAGTAATTTATATTTTTTTTATACCATTTCTCTAAATTACTAGATACTTGGCTGTGATAATTAAGTGCAAATTGTCTACAACCCCATTGGTTAAGCCATCTAAGCAGTGCTTTTATATGTTTAGGGTTAGTTAAATCGGGAGAATTTTTTGTAATATCTACAAAATGGTTATAGGAAGAATTGAAATCAGTAAAACTATTATAAATATTGCTTGTAAATTCAATTTCATGCAGATACATATTCTAAATTTAGGGTATTTTTAATTTTTTAAAAATAATTTCCTATTAATAATATACATTATTAGTTTAAAACTT
>JAGYOJ010000089.1 GCA_018399435.1 Actinomycetota bacterium
AGCAAAGATATCCAAAAAAGGAACTTTTTTCTATTTTTTAAATAAGAATCATATATTAAATTTTTAAACATTGCGCTATTAATTACGGGGGCCAGAATTAAAGGCAAAAACCATCCTACCATAAAACCTGTTATAAAACTTATCATATTATTAGATTCATAAATTCTCAATCCTGGGGCAGCTACATCCAAACCCATTAAAAATATTACAATCGACAAAAATATTAGCCTATCAGATGCCAGCTTTGCCTTGCCTTTCCCCAACAATAATAAAAAAAATAGAATTGAAAAAAGGAAGCCAATATATATTCCCGTACATCTTGAACACATGGGCATATATATGTTGTTAGCAGAAAAAACCCTAGAATAATTTTGGTGGCATGAACTTCCGCCAATAAAATTTAATACTTTTATTAATACCAATTTCTACTCATCTGGGGCAATAATATAGCATTTAATCCAAAAATAGATATGCTTATTAGAAATAAAAGCATAATAATACTTCCAAGTATTATTCCAATAATTGCCATTACTTTTCCATTGCTGCTGGATACACCCCTTTTAATATTTTTAAGCTCTATTATTCCAAGCACTACAGCAGACACGCTAAAAACAAGATTGAAAAAAGGAAACCAGCAACATAAAATACTTAAAATTCCCAGGATAAGAGAAATTATTCCAAATACTCCCGTATTTTTATTTTCAAAACCTATAACTTCCGATTTTACTTCTTCTATTTCTTTTTCTTTATCATTCATGAATAAACCCCGCATAACGAATAAATCATAATTAAGTTCTACTTTTTATTTTTTCCATTAAAGCAGTAAAATTTGTATAAACTTCTTCTATTTCTTGCTTTGAAAGTCCGGCTCCCATTCCAACTTTTTTTTGTAGCTCTTCGGTTAACAAGTCTTCATGTGAATGGGCATCACTGTTTATCAAAAACTTAACGCCTGCTTCTCTGCCAACCTTTACTGTGTTTCCATTTCCAAGATTATGGCCTTGCCTTGCAGAAATTTCAATAAAAACACCATTTTTAGCAGCTGCTTCAGCTTCCCTTTTTGTCAGCAGGCCGGGATGAGCTAATATGTCAACATATGGGCAATTTACTGCTTCCCAATTTGTATTTTCTTCCACTTCTTCTACAATACTCTGGCCATGGACAATTATTAAATTTGCACCTTCTGATTTTGCATATCTAGCCATGTCCTTGATACTCTCTGCTGGTATATTTGTAAGCTCAATTCCTGCTATTGCTGAAATATCCCAAAATTTATTTGCAAGTTCACAATCCTTTTTTACATTTTCTATTATAAAATCAATGGTTGAATAACTAGCATGATCTGTAATTCCTATACCCTTATATCCATTTGCTACTGCAAACCTTATAAGTTCAATAGGAATATTTACTCCGTCAGAAAAAGTTGTATGGGTATGAAAATCATAAACCATAATTCATGTTCCTTCCAAAAGCTAATAAAATTATTAACATTTTAACAAGATAAAATGAATAAAACTATAATTTTGCCCAAAGTTATAGTAAACTTTTTAAGTAAATTTAGGAAAATAGGAAAAAGATGGATGAGAAATTTATAATTAGCCTATCAGATAATATTAGAAAAGTTATACTCCCTTATTTTGGGGGAAAAAAATCGAAAAAAATCTCTGGCAAATCTATTGGTGGAGATTCTACTTTCCTTATAGATGACATATCAGAAAATTATTTAAAGTCTTATCTTGAAAAAACTCTTAAAAACATTGCCTATTATTCAGAGGACAGGGGGCTGGTTAAATTTGGGAACCCCAAAGATTTATTAATAATTGACCCTGTTGATGGCACCAGGGCAGCAGCATGTGGTTTTGAGTCTAGCTGCATATCAATAGCTTTATCAGAATACAATAAGCAGCCAAAAATGAAAGATATTAAAATGGCCTGTATCCAAGAAATAAAATCCGGGAAAATTTTCTTTGCAAATAAAAATCAGGGTACAAAAATAATTAAAGATAAAAAAATTATTAAGTCAAGCATTAATGACAATGAAGAAATTAATTCACTTTTTTGGTCAATAGGCCTTAGGGGCAGGCCAATAGTCCCCCTGGTTAAAGTGTTAGAAGAATTAATAGACGTATCAAATTTTAATGGAACTCTTTTCTATCTGGGAAGCGCTTCTTACTCCATTACTAGGATAGTCACTGGACAGCTTGACTGCTATATAGATATTGGCCACAGGCTGGTAACTGATTTTCCAAATATTGAAAAGAATTATATAAAAGTAGGGCAAGGCAGCATCATCAATAATTATCCATATGATATCGCTGCAGGATACCTTATATTAAAAGAATCTGGCGGTATAATTACAGATGCCTATGGCAAAGCTTTAGATGAAAAGCCCCTTATGGGAATAGGGAAAAAATACCAGCTTTCTACTATAGCATCCTCTAACCCTAACCTTCACAGGATACTTGTCATGATGGTAGACAAGGGATTTAATAAATTAGAGGATAAAAATATATCATGATAAATTATTTAATTGAACAAATCGGTTTTGCTGTTTGCCACCAAATTCCTTCAAAATCCCTTACTTTTGGCAACATAACTTTGCCAATATGCGCTAGATGCAGCGGCATTTATATGGGTTTTTTAGTAACTGCTATTATATTGTTTTTATTTTATAAAAAAAGGGAAAGCAGCCTACCTCCCCTGTGGGTCATGGTAATTTTGATAATCTTTATACTCTCTACTATAATTGATGGATTTTTATCCTACCTTAATTTGATGCCTACAAACAATAATATAAGGTTTATAACTGGCTTTTTATGCGGATCAGGCATTATGGCTATAGTATGCCCAATTTTTGTTTTTCAATATTATGAAGAGACAAATAATAGGAGGATTTTTAAAAGGCCTCTAAATTTTATTATCTATATTGTAATTATCTCTTCATTTATAACCTTAACCCTTTTAAGATTTAATGCACTAGGCAATTTCTATTATTATTTTAGTATTTTCGCAGTTGTTTTTACTTTCTATTTCATAAACCTGGTTATGGTGCTTCTTGCTCCATTTTTTGCCCAAAAGTCTAGCAAATTAATGTCAAAGTATTTATTGCTTCCTTCTATATCCGCCTTGTCTTTAATGGCTTTTGAGCTCTTTGTTTCTTATAAAATACACGAAATTGCTGCTAGGTTTGCTACATAAAGTTTAAAAAATTGTATCTGCTAAATATAAATAATGTAATAATTCCTGAAATTATAATTCCCAGTATTGCTTGCATTATTGTGTGCCTCCTTATTTTAACCCTGGCCCATCCAATCAATGGTATAAGCAAAAATAATAAAAGCATCCATTTCCCAAACAAGACATAAAAAGAAATTGAAGTTACGGTTATCCAGCTTGTGTGGAAACTAATTTTCCAGAAATAAGTAATAGTAGTAAGTATTACTGCATTAATTAAACTAATTGCAAACATTGCTTTTAAAAATAATGGAGCTTCTAAAACATATAGAACAAAAAACCCCATTATATAGCTTATTATAGCCACAATTAATGGCCTTATCCTATTTTCTTTTTTGGGCAAATGAAGATCGTAGACTAGTTTTTTTCTGTATAATATAAAGATATATAAAAATGGAATAATTGTTGCAAAAATTAAACATAATATGGCCCAGCCTAAAGCTAAAAACAAGTTATCTACAACTTTTATGCAAATAATAATAAAGACAGGAATAGATATATATGACCCATCAAATATATATGATAATATTTTAGCAAATTTTTTCATATTAGTTATTATAATTTATATTGCTCAACATTTTAAATAAATATTATTAACCCTAGTGTTTTTATTGACAGCATCCAAAAAGGATGATAGTTTTTTACTCATCTAAAAAATAATACTTAATATGGCTAAAAACAATTACATATACTTTGATCATAGCGCTACCACTCCAGTTTTTGGTGAGGTAGTTAAAGAAATAAATAAGTGCTTTACAGATATTTATGGCAATGCTTCTGAGCCCCATACCCCAGGAAAAAGGGCAGAAGAGATGCTTGTATCTTCTAAAGGCATTGTAGCCCGTGCCCTAGGGGCAAAACCGGGCGAGATAATATTTACAAGCGGCGGGACTGAAAGCAATAATATTGCAATTTTTGGGATTGCTGAAGCATATAAAGATAAAGGGAATCATATAATAACCTCCAGTATTGAACACCCTTCTGTAAATATGCCCATGCAATGGTTAGAAAAAAAAGGGTACAATGTAACTTACCTTAAAGTGGATGAATATGGCATGGTAAATCCAGAAGATGTAAGGGCCGCTATAAATGATAAAACTATACTTGTCAGCATCATGCATGCAAATAATGTATTTGGTACCATTCAGCCAATAGCTAAGATAGCAAATATAGTTAAGCAAGAAAATGCAATATTCCATACCGATGCAGTCCAAAGTTTTTGTAATGTAAGAACAAAAGTGGATGAACTGGGAGTCGATCTCTTATCCTCATCTGGCCATAAGATATATGGCCCTAAGGGCGTAGGGTCTTTATATATAAGAAAAGGAGTAAAATTAACCCCTTATTTATTTGGCGGAGGGCAGCAAGGGGGAATTAGATCGGGTACAGAAAATATACCAGGAATTGCAGGCATGGCTAAAGCTACAGAAATAGCCCAAGATAATTTAATAGAACGGGTAGTAAAAGTAACCTATTTAAGAGAATATTTAATAGAAAAAATAATGCAAAGAATCAAAAATATTAAATTATGCGGCCATCCAACAAAAAGATTGCCTGCAAATTGTAATTTTACAATAAAAAATACTACCGGCCATGCTATGGTGGCAGAATTAGATAAAGCAGGCATTGCTATATCTGGCGGATCAGCCTGTTCCTCTTCATTACTGAAACCTTCTGAAAAGCTTCTTGCTTTAGGGCTAAGTTGTGAAGAGGCTTATGGTTCAATAAGAATTACATTAGGTTTTGAAAATACAGCAGAAGAAGTTAATTATTTCTTAGATGTCTTTCCAAAAATTGTTGACAATATTAGAGCAGGTAATTCAATTAAGTAATGCCAAAAATTAATCATTTCAATTAAACACTAAATTCTATTAGAATGTAATAAATTTAAAAAATGGAGGAACCATGATGAATAATGTAAAATTAAGTGAAAAAGATATCTATTCTGCTTTATCAGAAGTATATGATCCTGAAATACCTATAAATATCGTTGACTTAGGATTAATTTATAATATTTCTGTTGATGAAAAAAATAATGTGGATGTAGACATGACTATGACTGTTAGGGGATGTCCAATGCATGCCTTGATAACCCAACAAGCAAAAAAGAAGATCGAAGAAATAGAAGGCGTAGGAAATGTTAATGTTAAATTGGTTTGGGACCCGCCTTGGACCCCTGACAGAATATCTAAAGAAGCAAAAGAAAAATTACAAAAAGGGGAGTAAAAAATTACGACCTTAAGGCTATATGCCGCGCAAATAAATCCAACAGTTGGAGATTTTGCTGGAAATTTCAAATTAATAGAAAGCCATGTTGATGATGCTAGAAGCAAGGAAGCTGATATTATTGCTTTTCCTGAGTTAGCCTTAACTGGCTACCCTCCAGAAGATTTATTGCTAAAGCCTGCATTTATTGAAGAAAACTTAAGGTACTTAAATAAAATAAAAAACATATCGGATAATATTTTAGTAATTATTGGTTTTGCAAATAAAGACCATGACTTATATAATTCTGCAGCAGTCTTGTATAATAGGGAGATAGTTTCTATATATAATAAGCAGTTTTTGCCAAATTATTCAGTTTTTGACGAGGAAAGATATTTCCAGAAAGGCAATAACAACTTAATACATGTTATAGATGGCATCCCCGTTGGAATAAATATTTGTGAAGATATTTATTATTCATCCGGCCCCTCTAAAGTACAAGCGATTTTAGGGGGAGCAAAATTAATTGTTAATATTTCTGCCTCACCTTATCATGTGGACAAGATCCATGAGAGAGAGAAAATATTATTTACCAGGGCTGTTGATAACAGGGTTAATATTATGTATGTAAATACAGTAGGAGGCCAGGACGAGCTAGTTTTTGATGGCAATAGCCTAATTATTAATGAAAAAGGTGTAATTCTTGCAAGGGCTAAATCATTTGAAGAAGACATTATTTTATTTGATCTCGATACAGCCAATACAGGTACTACAAGATTGCAGGACCCAAAATATAGAAACCAGCGTGCTAAAATGTCAACAACTAAAGCATGTTTTTCACTAATAGATACTGGATATAAGATCAAACCGAAAAATTATTCACTTGAAAGAAAAGGCTTAAAAACAGAAAAAAGTCCCGCGCAAGAAGACATATATAAAGCATTAATTTTGGGTACCAGGGATTATGTTTTAAAAAATGGTTTCAGAAAAGTTGTTTTAGGTTTAAGTGGTGGGATAGATTCCGCCCTTGTTGCAGTTATCGCAGCCTTTTCTCTAGGCAAAGAGAATGTTACAGCTGTAATGTTGCCTTCTATGTTTTCTTCAGAATCCAGCATAAAGGATTCCTGTAAACTAATAAAAAATCTGGGAATAAATGGGATTAAAATACCCATAACTGAAATTTATAAAAGTTATATAAATGAATTGCAAAAGCAACTAGAACATGAAGAAATTAATATAACTAAGGAAAATATACAAGCCCGCATAAGAGGAAATATTTTGATGGCATTTTCAAATGAATACAACTGGCTAGTTCTTGCTACCGGAAACAAAAGTGAAACAAGTGTAGGCTATTGTA
>JAGYOJ010000009.1 GCA_018399435.1 Actinomycetota bacterium
CTAAATCTTAACCTAAGGAGGTAAGTAATGAGGAAATTTTTAGCTATTTTTATAGCTATCGTTTTAGCACTTACTCTTTCTTTTGCAGGTTGTGCACAAGAAGCAGAACCAGTTGAAGAAGAGGCGCCTGCTGAAGAAGAACCAGTTGAAGCAGAACCAGCAGAAGAGCCCGCCGAAGAAGTTACTGAAGAACCAGTTGAAGAAGAAGTGCCTGCTGAAGAAGAACCGGCAGAAGAGGATGGAGGAAAATTTGGGCTAGAAGATATACCTGAAATAGAAAATGACGCACCTTTAAATTTAATTGTAGAAACTGGATCAGTTTTTGATAAAATCATACCTTATATTCAAGAATTTACCGCTCAAACTGGCGTGAATGTAAATGTAGAAAGAGTAGCATCACCCGTTGTATACTCAAAAGAAAATGTTGAATTAGTTGCAGGTACAGGTGTTTATGATCTGGCATATGTAGAAACTTCATGGACTACTGAGTGGTCACCTTATTTATATGATTTAAGGGAATTGGCTGAACAGTATGACCCAGGAGGTGTTGAAGCATTCAATAAAGATATTGAAAACCATTCACCGGTAATTCTTTCTTGTGGCCAGGCTTATGGCAATCAAATGGTTCTTCCTTTTTATACATACCATATGGGTATGTTTATTAGGCAGGACGTATATGACGATGCTACAGAACAAGAAGCTTTCTTGGATGAATATGGATATGATCTAGCAGCTCCAACTACTTATGAAGAATTGCGTGACCAAGCTGAATTCTTCACAAGGGATGCTGGAGATACCCTTAAAGGGGAAGCTTTAGACGATGATCTATATGGTGTAGCAATGCAGGCTGGCGCTTACCAGATTAATGATGAATTTAGTTGTTATCTCTGGGGCAAGGATTCAGATTACGTAACAGTAAAAAGAGATGGTGAAGGCAATATCGAAGAATATGTAATTACTGAAGAAAACAAAGCAGCTATGGAAGAAACCATGGAGCAGTATACTGAACTTACAAATTACGGCTCACCTGGTTGTTTAACTGCCAACTTTGATTTTGTGGTTGCAGAACAAGGTGAAGGCAGGGCAATTATACAAACCACCATGTTCTCAAACTGCTTTGCTTGGACGGCAGGTCTTCTAGATGAAAATGTTGATGACCCGGAAGCTAAATTGGGAATTTATCCTACTATTGGTGATAAGCCTTATACAGGCGCCTGGTCTTTTGGTGTTGTAAAAGAAACTGATAATCCAGAAGCTGCATATTGGCTTGTTAGGTATCTCTCATCTTATGAATGCCAGGAAGCTGTTATGAAAGAAGGCGGCCAGTTAACTACTAGAATGGATGTATTATCAGATCCTGAATGGAAAAATGAAGAAAACATGTACCCATTTGGAATCCTGGTAGATTATCTGCTCCAGAACTGGCAGAATGAAGATTTTATAGATTTCATAGATGATGTTTGGTACTTTAACTCATCTGCGGCAGGAAAAGTATATGAAATGCAGATGAATGTTCTAGCTAAGCCTGTTCATGGTGAAATGAGCGTTGAAGAAGGAATAGCTGAATTAGTTAAGCAAACTATTGAGCTAACATCTAAATTTGATGATGTACCAATTAGTGAAGAATAATTGAAATTCAGTAGAAACACCCCCTTCAAAAAAAGGGGGTGTTTCTTATATAGGAAAATATTCATATCTGTAGGTATAGAAGTTAGTAAGGAGGAAGCAGGAAAGATGTCGAATGCGAAAAATAATTTAGCTGGAATAAATGGGCTCGATACGGGAAGAAAACCCACAATATGGGAAAAGCTTTCAAATGAAAAATATTTTAAGTGGGTATTGCTTGCACCTTTAATTATAGTTTTATTAATTTTTATGTTCTATCCACTTATTTATTGCATTTATAATTCATTTATGGAAGGCGGTTTAGGCGCTGAATCTGTTTTTGTAGGATTAAAGAATTATAGATACATGATGAGGGATAGTAGCTTTTGGATCCCTTTTGGGCGTACTTTAGAAGCATTAGTAGTATGTATAGTAGCCGAGCTTTTAATTGGAATGGGAATTGCATTGCTTTGGAATAGGGATTTTAAAGGACAAAATATATTCAGAGGAATTATACTTTTCCCCCTTCTGGTAGCGCCTTTGATAATGTCACTAGTTTGGAATTTCCTATTAGAATATAATATTGGTTTTGTAAACCAATTGCTAACAGCCATCGGTATTGGTAAAGTAGAATGGTGGTCTTCAAATATAGCTTTATTTACTATTGCAGGAATAACTGTCTGGAAGTGGTTCCCATTTTCAGCTGCGGTTTTATTAGCGGGATTAAAAAGTTTACCCAAGGATGTATTTGAGGCTTCTAGGGTTGACGGGGCATCAGGGTGGTTTACATTTAGAAAACTTACCTTGCCTATGTTAAGCCCCCTTATAATTATTATCGTGCTTTTAAGGACAATGTGGCTGATAAGGTTATTTGACCCACTGTATGGAACAACGCGGGGCGCTGCAAATACTGAATTATTAGATTGGATGGTTTACAGGACTTCTTTTGTTTATTTTGATGTTGGATATGGGTCTACACTTGCAATAATGAGCTTATATATAACCATTATAATTGCAGCTATAATGTATAGGCAGTTAATAAGAGCTTTGAAATCTGGTTAATAATGGAAGGTGGAAGATGTCAAAAAAATTTATATTAAAAAGAACGATATTCTGGATATTAACAATAATCATTATACTTGTTGTAATTGGTCCATTGATTTGGATTTATTTAACAGCATTTAAATCACCAAATGATATTTTTACTAGTGAATTATCAAGACAATTTATTTTTACGCCAACCCTTGACAATTTTAAACGTCTGTTTACACAATTTGCTTTTTTCGGTTCATTGCTGAATACAATTATAATAAGTGTTGCCAGTACAATAATTGTGATGATTATAGCAGTTCCTGCTGCTTATAGTTTTTCCAGGTGGAATACTGGTGGAGGCCATATATTATTTGTTACTATATCCACTAGAATGTTCCCGGCTGTGGTTGCAGCATTGCCCTTTTTTATTTTATTCCGTAATCTAGGGTTGCTGGATACGCATATAGGCTTAATTTTATTATATATGTATTTCAATGTATCTTTTGCAACCTTTCTGTTATATGGTTTCTTTAGGGATGTTCCTATAGAATTAGAGCAAGCGGCACTAATTGATGGATATGGGCGTTTTAATATTTTTAGAAAAGTAGTACTCCCATTAGTATTGCCAGGCATTGTAACAACATCGGTATTTTGCCTAATATGGTCTTGGAATGAATTTCTTTACGCTTTCTTGTTCACAAGAAGTTCTGCAAAAACAATGACCGTTTTAATATCTTCTTTCTGGGGTTCTATTGAAATCCAATATGGGCCAATGGCTGCCGGTGCTGCAATTGGAGTATTGCCAACATTAATTGCCGCATGGTTTATGCAACGTTATATTGTACGAGGATTAACTTTTGGAGCAGTAAAAGGTTAATATTTTTAAAGCAATTAATTATTTAAGCTGTTTTGTTGAGAAAATAACGAAAAGTGGAGGTAAATAGAATTATGTTACCACGAATGTCAATGGGAAATTGGATATTTTGGTCGGTTATAGTATGGATAGGGGTAAATTTTATCTGGTTAGGCATATTTCCAGGTTTGCCCGCATGGATAGGTGCAATAATTGCTACAGTCCTAGCAGTTTTAACTTTTAAATTTGGGCCCCGCTCAGAAGCAGAGGAGGAGTAGATATGGCAGGGATTAAACTTGAGAATGTAAGTAAATATTATGGCCGGAAAATGGCTATAGATAATCTGAGTTTTAGTTGTAAAGAAGGAGAGTTTTTTTCAATACTGGGCCCAACTGGGGCTGGAAAAACTACTATATTGAAAATGATTGCCGGTATTGAATCAATCACTTCCGGCAGTATTTATTTTAATGATATTAAGGTTAATGAACTCCAGCCGCATGCTAGGAATGTTTCAATGGCTTTTGAAACATATAATCTATATTCACACTTTAATGTTTATGATAATATTGCCTTTCCGTTAAGGGCGCCTAAATGGAAATTAAAATTGACCAAAGCTGAAGAAAAAGAGAAAGTTACTGAAATAGCGAAGTTTTTGGGAATTGATGTATTGCTTGATAGGAAACCTCAACATTTAAGCGGTGGGCAGAAGCAAAGGGTTGCATTGGCAAGGGCATTAGTTAGAAAGCCAGAAATATATTTGCTTGATGAGCCAATTGCACACCTTGACGCTAAGCTAAAATTTTCAACCCAGACCCTTTTAAGGGAATTTGCTATTGAATATGGCAGTACTATTCTTTATGTAACCCATGATTACAAAGAAGCGCTTGCCCTTTCAGATAGAATGATGATATTAAGGCATGGGAAAATTGAACAAATAGGAACACCTGAAGAGATATATTATTCACCGGAAACAGATTTTGCAGGAAGATTAGTTGGTGAGCCACCAATGAATATTATTGATGGTGAATTAATAAAGGATAATAAAAATACAATTTTTAAGGTTGGAGACTCTTTTAGCTACAGGCTTAATAAAGAGCTGGCATCAAAAGCAGAGAAGGTAAGTGAAAAAAAAGGTGGAAAAAATAGCGCCAGGATGGGAATAAGATGTGAAGATATAAAAATAAGTAAAGAAAAAATATCAGAAAATTCTTTTAAATTACCAATTTATGCTGTTGTGCATGAAGCTGAAAGTTCAATTATTTCTTTTGAGTTAAAAAACACTTTTATGCATTCAAGAATCAGCAGTGGTAATAAATTCAAAATTAGTGAAAACATATGGGTAGATTTTGATCCCGAAAGAATTTTCTTTTATGAAAAAACCATGGAAATCTCAAAATTTTAGGTGAGGTGAAAATGAGTAGAGTTGATTGTAAAAATATTTGGAAAATATATAGTGGAAATGTCATAGGTGTTAAAGATTTGACCTTTACATGCGGGGACAAAGAGTTTCTTGCAATATTGGGCCCATCTGGTGGCGGGAAAAGCTCGACATTGCGCATGCTGGCAGGATTGGAAGAAATAAGTAAAGGTGAAATTTTATTTGATGGTGAATTAGTGAATAATATGGGGCCTAATGAAAGGAATATTGCTTTAGCTTTCGAATCTTATGCATTGTATTACAGGCTAACTGTTTATGAAAATATTGCATTTCCTCTTAGGGCAAAAGGATTTAAAAAAGAAAAAGTAAATAAAATGGTAAAGGAGATTGCTGAATCCCTTAATTTGGAACCTGTTTTAAATACAAAGCCTTCAGGGCTTGCGGGCGGGCACCAACAGAGAGTTTCTCTTGCAAGAGCTTTAGTGCGCAAACCAAGGCTGACGCTTTTAGATGAGCCATTATCTCATATGGACCAAAGAATAAGAGCTGCAATCCGAGCACAAATACGCAGGATTCATGAAGAATTTGGTAATACAACTATATACGTAACCCATGACCAAGAGGAAGCAATTTCCCTTTCAGACCGTATTCTTATAATTTTTGAAGGACAAAAGCAACAAATTGGCACTATAGAAGAAATATACAACAAGCCTGTAAATAGGTTTGTTGCAAATTTTGTAGGGCAGCCAGGGATGAATTTTATTAATGGAAAAATCGATTCCACAAATGCAGTATCTATTCTGCTTGATGGGGGCAAGCAAGAAATTAAGTTTACTGGAGAAATTGATTCTAAATATATTGGTTCTGGTATTGTAATTGGTTTCCGTCCCCAACAGATAAAAATCTCCCATAAAAAAGAAAAGGAAAGCAATATTCCAGCAAGAGTAAAAATTGTAGAATTTCAAGGCGATAGCACTGTATTAACATTAACACTTGATGACCAGAAAAAAACCGAAATTAAAGTTAATATTCCTGCCGGCGGAACTAGATACAAGAGAGGGGAAGAGTGCTGGTTAGAATTACAGCCAAAATTCGTTCACTTGTTTAATGAACAAGAAAAAGCCATAGTAAAAAGATAATATTTTATTTATTGTCTGTTTTATAATTAAAAGGAACTAAGTTATAATATTATGGAAAATTCAAATAATCCTTTAGCACTTTTTAAGTTGGATGATAAGAAGGCTATAGTGACTGGTGCAGGAAGAGGCTTAGGAAAGGAATTAGCATTAGGTTTAGCTGAAGCAGGAGCTGATATTGCTATCGTTGACCTGGAAGAAAAAGAATGCAGTAAAGTTGTGAATCAGATTATAGATATTGGCAGGAAGGCAATAGCTATTGAAGCAGATGTTAGCAAGGAAGAAGATGTTAAAAACGCTGTATATATAACAAAGGCAGAATTTGGTGAAATCAATATTCTTGTTTGTAATGCAGGTATAGTTAGCTGGTCTCCTGCTGAAGAAATGGATACTAAAGATTGGCAAAAAATTATCGATGTTAATCTAACAGGGGTTTTTCTTTTCTGTAAATGGGTGGCCAAAGAAATGAAAAAACAGGGAGGTGGAAGCATAATTAATATCTCTTCAATGTCAAGCATAATAATTAATATTCCACAAAAACAATGCCATTATAATGCTTCCAAAGCCGGCGTTTCCCATCTAACAAAGTCATTAGCTGTTGAATGGGCCCCTTATAATATTAGGGTTAATGCAATTTGCCCGGGTTATATTATGACTCCACTTTTAAAATTAGCAGACAAGAAATATTTAGACCAGTGGATATCTTATACTCCCCAAAAAAGGATTCCTGATCCCTCAGAGTTTAAAGGTTTATGCATATTTTTAGCTTCAGATGCTTCAAATTATGTCACTGGAAGTGCGATAGTTGCAGATGGAGGCTATAGCTTATGGTAAAAAATTTTAAAAAATTATTAAAGGAGGATAAAATATGGGCGATGAATTTAGAAAGCTTAAGTTTGGTTTTATGAATCTTGCTTTAGATTTTCTTGAAAAAGAAGATTTGGAAGCAGCTACTAATTATGCAAATGATGCGAAAGAGTATTTAGAGAAGGATTTAGGCGTCACAGTTGTAGAATCTGCCCCTTCTATAGACAGCAGGGCTAAATCCAAGGAGGCATGGAAAAAGTTTAAAAAAGAAGATGTTGATGCTGTTGTAATATTTAATGGTACATTTAGTACAGGTGAAGTAGCAACTGAAACTATTAGGAACCTTGAAGTGCCCTACCTTATTTGGGGCATTGAAGAATTTGCTATAAGCAGGCATAATTTTACAGGATCCATGGTAGGGGTTATGCCTTTAGGCACTGTTTTTAAAAACTTTAATAGGACTTTTTCTTTTGCTTATGGAAACGTTAAAAGTGGAAAACCTAAAAAAAATGTAGACAAATTTGTAAAAGCTGTAAAAGCAATATCATTTCTTAGGGAAGCTACTATTGGCGTAATAGGAATGAGGCCAGATGGATTTGAAATTTCAGATTTTGATGAACTTGCTATTAAAAACAAGTTTGGGACAACCATAACTAAAATTTCCATGTATGGTTTTTCTGATTTAATTAAGAGCATACCAGAAGAAGAAATAGATAAAGACATGGAAATACAAAAAGAGATATTTGATATTGATGAAAAAGACTTGAAAGAAGCAAGGGGATTATCAAGAGTATATCTTGCTACCAAGAAAATTATTGAAGAAAATGGCTTAAATGCTTATGCTCCTGATTGCTGGCCTGAATTAAGGGATGAGGACGAGACGCCAATATGTCCGGCAAATGGCAGGTGCAATGTGGAAGGGGTTATGGCATCTTGTGAATGTGATGTAGACGGCGCATTAACTTTAATGGTACAGAATGTACTGGCAGGATCACCCCCATGGTTTGCAGATTTTGTTAATATCATTGAAGAAAATGACACTTTGCTTTTCTGGCATGGCGGTAATGCCCCATATAATTTATCATCTAAAAAACCCAAAATTGCTAAAGTTTTTGGAGGCCTGTCACAAAATTCTTCACTTAAAAGCGGAAAGGCAACGGTTTGCAGGCTTAATTCCATAAGGGGAGAGTTTGTGCTGCATGCAGGTATTGGAGAAGTAATAGAAACAGACTTGCTTCTAAAGGGAAGCAATCTTTCAATTAGAATGGAAGGCGGAAATTTAGAATTTGTAGAATCTTTGCTAGAAAATGGCATTCCGCACCATAATGCAATAGTTTATGGTAATATATTAGAAGAATTAGAAGAATTTGCAAAACTTATGCAAATACCCTTTATAGCTAAAAAATAATCTTTTATAAAAGAGGAGGCAATATGAAAAAGTACAAGCTATTTATTAATAATGAGTGGGTAGATGCAGAAGATAATAAAACTTTTGTATCAACTTGCCCTGCTACGGGGGAAGAGTTAGCGGAACTAGCGCTTGCTTCAGAAAATGATGTTGATAAAGCTGTTAAAGCAGCTAGGGCAGCTTTTCCTAAATGGGCTGCTAAAAGTGGTGACGAGAGAGCTAATTTGATGATGAAAGCAATGGATATAATGAAAAGCAGGTATGATGAATTAGCAGAAATTGAAGCAAAAGATGTAGGAAAACCCATAAAAGAAACCTCGGGCACAGACATAGAATATGCTTTGATGGCTATGGAATATTTTTCTAATAAGGCCAGGCAAATAAGGGGAGATGAGGTTCCAATAGCAGGAGGAGATACATTATGTTATGAAACCTGGGAACCATATGGCGTAGTTGGCTCAATTATTCCCTGGAATTTCCCAATACATATAGCGACAAGGACTATATGCCCTGCCTTATCTGCAGGAAATGCGGTAGTATTAAAAGCTTCTTCATTAGCTCCAATAACTTGCCAAATTTTAGGTGAAATTTTTACAGAAGCCGGTTACCCCGAAGGTGTCCTTAATATAGTTTCAGGGTCAGGAAGTGTGACTGGAGAAGCTATGTTAGTCCATCCAGATATTGATATGATTTCATTTACAGGCTCTACTGCAGTAGGAAGAAGATGCATGCAGGCAGCTGCTGAATCAAACCTAAAAAAGGTTATTCTTGAGCTTGGAGGCAAGGGCCCATTTATAGCTGCTAAAGACTGTAAAGTAAGTGATGCTGTAAATTCATTAATTTTAGGCTTTTGCTTCATGCAGGGTGAAGTTTGCTGTGCTTCCACAAGGCTATATGCCCATGAAGACATATATGATGAATTTGTAGATTTATTGGTAAAAAGATGCAATTCAGTAAAACTTGGCGATATTATGGATCCAGAGACACAAATGGGTTCATTAATAGATGAAAATCAATTTAAAACAGTTGATGGATATGTGCAAAGGGCTGTAAAAGATGGTGCTAAATTATTATGCGGTGGAGAAAGAAAAACTGAACCGCCAATGGATAAAGGTTACTTCTATCCTCCAACAGTTCTAGAAGTTAATGATAATAAGATGGAATGCGTGCAGGAAGAAATATTTGGGCCGGTAGTTACAGCTATGAAATACAGGGATTTTGATGAAGCTTTGGAATTGGCAAATGATACTGTATATGGGCTTGGAGCTACTGTTTGGAGCGAAGATGTAAGAAAACTTGTTAAAGCTACCAGGACATTTGACGCGGGCATAGTCTGGATGAACACAAATGTTATGTCTAAAATAGAAGCATCTTATGGCGGCAATAAGTTAAGCGGAATAGGACGTGAAGGCGGAATTGTTGGATTAATGGAATACATGAAATGCAAGAATAATGTTCTTTTCCTAGGCGAAGAGGGCAATTACTATGATTTTAAATAATTAATTCTTTAACAATAATTTGGAGAGGCCATTAAATATGGCTGCTCCATTTGTAATTTTTTAAAAATTGCTATAGGATTAAATGATTTTATTGCAGTAACTTGATAAGAGGATGATATTGATGGCAAAGGATAGTTTTAAGATAGTTTTTACTGATTTTGATTTTGGAAATATTGATTATGAGAGAAGTCTTTTAGAAGATATAGACTGTGAGATTGTTGAAGCGCAGAGCCAAGATGAAGATGTTTTAGCCAAAGAATGTGAAGATGCTGACGCACTACTGGTACAATATGCGCCTATATCAGAAAAAGTTATAGATAATATGAAAAATTGTAAAGTTGTTTCCAGGTATGGTGTCGGTGTTGATTCTGTAGATTTAGAAGCTGCAACAAAAAAAGGCATAAGCGTTTGTAATGTGCCTAATTATTGTTTAAATGAAGTGGCAGACCATAGCTTAGCTCTTATCTTGTCTCTTGGCAGGAAAATTGTTGCATTATCAAATGCAGCAAAAAGCGGCACTTGGGATGCTGTTGGTGTTGGCAAACCAATATTTAACTTCCAGGAGCAAGTATTAGGCATAGTAGGATTTGGAAGAATACCGCAGCACCTTTATCCTAAAGCAGATGCCCTTTTTGGTAAAATACTGGTATATGACCCTTATGTTTCAGATGAAATTAAAGATAAATTTAATATTACTATGGCCAGTTTTTATGAAATACTTGTAAATTCTTACTTTATATCTATACATTGCCCTTTAAATGATTCAACTTTTCATATGTTTGATGAACGTGAATTTCAACTTATGAAACCTACAACATTTGTTGTAAATACTTCTAGGGGTGGTATTATTAACACCAAATCATTATACCTGGCTTTAATAAACGGGCATTTAGCTGGGGCTGGGCTAGATGTATTGGAAGAAGAGCCTCCAGGCATGGATAATGAATTAGTAAAACTGGATAATGTAATAGTTACTCCCCATGCGGGATTTTATTCTGAATCTTCTATTAAAGATTTAAAAACGAAATGGGTTCAGAATGTGGTTAAGGTATTAAAGGGCGAAGAACCACATAATGTTGTAAATAAATAGTATTTTGAAAGGAGATTTGTATTATGGATATACCGGAAGGTGTAATAGTTGCAATGCTTACACCGTTTGATGAAGAAGGTAGAGTGAGTGAAGTTGAGGTAAGAAGGTTTGTTGATTTTTTAATAAACAAGGGCGTTGACGGCCTTTTCCCGGTAGCATCTTGTGGGGAATATACGCATATGGATATGGCAGAGAGGAAATTCTTAATTGATGTTGTAGTTGATGAAGCGCAGGGAAGAGTTCCTATTATACCAGGATCTGGGGCAACTTGTTACCATAAATCAATTGAAATGGCTAATTATGCTAAAGAAAAGGGCTGTGAGGCAGTAGTTTTGCACGGGCCATACTTTTTTCAAAATGCCCAAGAAGTTGTTGAAGGCCATTTGAGGAAAGTGGCAGAATCAGTAGATATTCCAATCTTTTTATATAATATTCCATTCTTTGCAAATGAAATTACCCCAAAAATGGCAGAAAAGCTATGTGAAATGCCTAATGTAGTGGGGATAAAAGATTCTTCAGGCAATATGGTAAATGTTATGAACCTATTGGAAATGACAAGAAAGATAGACCCCGATTTTAGGGTATTGGTTGGCGCTGAGGAAATTATGTTGCCAGCCCTAATGATGGGAGGAAAAGGCTGCATGACTGCAACTGCTGGTATAATGCCTGAATTTATGGTTGGGGTTTATGAGAATTTTAAAAACCAAAACATCCAAAATGCCTATAATTTACAGTTTGCCATATTGTCCCTTATAAGGGAGATGAAGAGCGTTAATTTCCCCCAAGGTTTTAAAGAAGCTCTTGATCTCAGGGGCATAAAAGTAGGGCCGCCTAAAATGAATTATCCCGAATCTAGCTTAAATAAGATATCTGATCTTAAAACCAGGCTAGAGCTTGAAATGAAAAATTTGCTTGATAAATATTTTACAGGGATTCCGTTAAAATATAGGGCGGACAAGCAATTTACGCAAAAATATAGTTATCCGGCACCTGAACCAGGGAAAGTGGGAGAAAAAAAATACCCTGATTGTTTGGTTTGTGGAATGTGTGATGGAGATGTTGAATGTAAAGTTGCTCCATGCGAGAATATGCCTGATAATATAGATACAAGCAAAAGAGTAGAAACTGAAAAACTTTCAGATGATATAAATGAAGATCAGTTAAAAGAAATAATTTCAAACACTATTAAGAAAGTTCTTGAAAATAACTAAGTAGAAAGGGATTAAAAAGATGAATGAAGCGATTGGGCTTATAGAAACCAGAGGCTTAGTAGGTTCAATTGAAGCTGCTGATGCAATGGTAAAAGCTGCAAATGTAAAATTAATTTCAAAAGCTTATGTCGGTGGCGGTCTTGTAACTGTAGTTGTTGAAGGAGATGTAGGAGCGGTAAAATCAGCAGTGGATGCTGGCAGTGCTGCTGCTAAAAGAGTAGGTGAATTAGTTTCCGTTCACGTAATACCAAGGCCCCATGAAGATACCGTAAAAATATTGTAAAAAACAAATTTTTTTGTTTTCACCATTTATTGAATAAACAAAATAATTGTGATAACATCAAAATTGGATACTCTGATTGGTTCGTAATTAAAGTTAATTTTTGTGCCAACAAATTAACTTTGGAAGCTCAAACTTTACCTGTGGCGTACAAGCCCGTCTAACGGGACTTATAAAGCAGATAGGAGAGCATCCACCTGCTGAGGCAGGGCATAAAAAACTTGTCTAATTACGGCCAAATGGAGTATCCATTTTATTAAAATAAGGAAATTTTCTATAAAATGGATTTGAGAAAAAATTTTTTAGAGTATTTTAAAAGTAATGGCCATTTAATTTTACCGTCGTCAAGCTTGGTGCCCGAAAATGATCCTTCTGTACTTTTAACCACAGCTGGGATGCAACAATTTAAACCTTATTACTTAGGTATTAAAAGCCCGCCTGAAAGAAGAATAGCTACTGTACAAAAATGTTTTAGGACCAGCGATATAGATAATGTAGGTTATTCAAAAAGGCATTTAACTTTTTTTGAGATGTTAGGAAATTTTTCTTTTGATGATTATTTTAAAGAAGAAGCAATAAAGTTTTCCCTTGATTTTATAATCAATCATTTAGATATACCCATGGAAAAATTATGGGCCGCAGTATTTAAAGGAGAGGGCAAGCTTCCAAAAGATGAGGAAGCTGCAGAAATTTGGAAAAATAGTGGAATCCCAGAAGAAAGGATTTGTGAATTTGGTAAATCTGAAAATTTCTGGGGGCCTGCAGGTTCTACCGGGCCTTGCGGACCTTGTACAGAAATTTACTATGATTTTGGCAAAGAGCATGGGTGTGGGAAAAAAGATTGTGGCCCAAGTTGTGATTGTGATAGATTTTTAGAGATTTGGAATTTAGTTTTTACCCAGTATGATTTCAATGGAAAAGATTATCTGGAATTGCCAACTAAAAATATAGATACAGGAATGGGATTGGAAAGAATTGCGGCAGTTTTAGAAAGAGACCCCTCCGTGTTTAGAACTTTTTTATTTAAAGATATTCTAAAAAAAATTAACAAGCTGGCAGGTAATAAAGGGAAAACAGATTCTGAAATAGCAAGGGCTAAAAGAATTATTGCTGACCACATTAGGTCAATCTATTTTTTAATTGCTGATGGGATTATCCCTTCAAATGAGGGAAGAGGCTATATCTTAAGGAGGATTATTAGAAGAGCAATAAGGTATGGGAAACTATTAGGGGTAGAAGGCCAATTTTTAAATGAAGTTGGCAAAGAAGTTATTAAAAATTATAGCCATTATTATAAAGAGCTAAAAGAAAAAGAGGAATTTGCTTTTAAATTAGTAAATGATGAAGAAAAAAGATTTTCCAAAACTTTAAAAGAAGGAAGCAAGGTATTATTAGACAATATAAAGGATTTAAAAGCTGACGGAAAAGAATATATCAAAACGGGGGATGCTTTTAAATTATATGATACATTTGGCTTCCCCATAGAATTAACCCAAGAAATATTAAATGAACATAATCTAAAAGTTGATTTAGAAGAATTTGAAAATTATCTAGAAGAGCATTCTAAAAAGTCTAAAACAGAAAAGGCTTTTGATAAGAAAATAGACCAAAAGATTAATATTTATTCTAGCCTTTCACAAATAATTAATACTGAATTTATCGGTTACCAAAACTTGCAGGTCAATACAGAAGTTTTAAAAATTTTTAAATATGATAAAAAAGAAAATTTAACCCCGGTAGAAACGCTAGAAGAAAACAACAAGGGTGAGATAATATTAAAATCTACACCATTTTATGGTGAAAAAGGCGGCCAGATAGGTGATACTGGAGCTATAAGTGTAAATGGTTCTAAATTTGAAGTAACAGATACCCAAATACCTGTTGATGGTATTTATATCCATAAGGGCAAATTAAAGAAAGGTAAAATAAAAGTTGGAGACAAGATTAAAGCTTCAGTTGATATTAAATCAAGGAAAGATGTAAGCAAAAATCATACAGCAACACATTTACTGCATTGGGCTTTAAGAAATGTATTAGGCCAGGAAGTAAAGCAATCAGGCTCTTTTGTCTCACCCGGCAGGCTTAGGTTTGATTATACGACTTACCAAACACCCAAAAAAGAGGATTTAGAAAGAATAGAAAAATTGGTAAATGAAAAAATTCAAGCAAATGATACTGTTAGGTGTTTTGAGACCACTAGGGAGTATGCACAAGAAATTGGTGCCATTTCTTTATTTGAAGAAAAATATGGAAAGTTTGTAAGAGTTATTGAAGTAAATAACTATAGCCGTGAATTATGTGGCGGTACTCATGTAAGAAGGACAGGAGAATTAGGAATTTTTAAGATACTTTCAGATACAAGCATAGGGGCCAATATTAGAAGAATAGAAGCTTGTACGGGAATGCATGCATATGATTTTTTTGATGATAAAATTAAAAAAATAGAAAAAATTAAAAATATATTAAATGCAGGAGAAGATAATTTAATAAAAACCATAAAAGAGTTAAATGAGAATTTAGGTAAATTACAGCAAGATTTGCAAAATATTAGAATTAACTCAGCCAGGGATGAGATTTTAGAAAAATATAATTATAGCAAAAGCGCTGATGAAGGCAAAATTATATATCATGATTTTTCTAAATCTGATTACGGGGATTCAATTGATTCAAAATATATGGGTATAATTGGAGATGAAATTAGGGATATATACAAGCAGAAAAATACTTTTATAGTTTTTGGAAATATTATAAATGGCAAACCGGTTTTAATTTTGCAGGCTACTAAAGATTTACTTAAAAAAGGAATACATTGTGGAAAACTGGCAAAAGATGCAGGCAAACTATTAAAAGGGGGAGGAGGCGGAAAGCCTGATTTTGCACAGTCTGGTGGTTCTGAGAGCTCCAAACTTGGTGATGCAATTGCTATTATTAGGGAAAAAGTTAAAGAAATATTATGAGATTATTAGGCCTGGATATTGGAGATAAGAAAATTGGCTTAGCAATTAGTGATAAAAATAATGTAGTTGCGTCCCCTTTAATGGTTTTGGAAAACAATGAAAATATTAGGGAAAATATAAAAAATATTATAAGTGAATATGATATTGGAAAAATTATTGTTGGCATCCCTTATAATCTTAAGGGAGAAATTGGGCACCAGGCAAAAAAGGTCCTGGATTTTATTGATTTGAAACTATCTTCTTTGGGTATTGATATTATAAAATTGGATGAAAGATTTACCTCAAAAATTCCCAAGAAGCAATTAAAACATATTGATAAAAATATAATAGATAAATATTCAGCTTGTATTTTACTAAATGATTATATAACTAAAAATAAAAATGAAAAAAATTATTAAATTTGTAATTTTATTATTAGCTACTATTTTTATATTTACTTCTTGCAGTGTTATTCCATCACAGGAAGTTAAAGATAATGAAATTGAAAAAGGGCTCATGGTAGAGATAGAAATTAAAGAAGGCATGAGCTTGACAGATATTTCTAATTTATTAGAAGAAGAAGGTATAGTAGAAAATGGATTTGTTTTTAGATTATATGTGCAACAAAAAGAAAAAGAGACAGAACTTTTGCCAGGCACATATACTTTGGAAACAGGGGCAGAAATGGAAGAAATTTTAGAAACTATTACATCTGGGCTAACGATTATAACCTATAAATTTACAATTCCTGAAGGGTACACAATAATTCAGGTAAAGGAAAGAATTGCTGAAAAACTGCCTTTTATAAGTCTCCCACAAATAGAAAATGCTTTAGACGCTGAAAATTACCAATATCCTTTTTTGGAAGGGCGGGAAAGCCTGGAAGGATTTTTATTTCCTAAAACTTATGAAGTAACGGCTGAATATTCAGCTAAAGATATAGTAGAGATGATGTTAAGCCAATATCAATTTGAATCTAGCGCTTTAGATTATAGCTTTGCTGAAGAAAAAGGTTTAAGCCAATATGAAATATTAAAAATTGCAGCACTTATAGAAAGGGAAGCATATGTTCCGGAGGAGAGGGAATTAATTTCTGCTGTTATCCATAATAGGCTGGAGATTAGTATGCCATTGGGCATAGATGCAACCATTAGATATGCTCTAGATAAGTGGGGTGAAGATCTTACAATATCCGACCTGGAGCATGATTCTGGATATAATACCAGGATATATCCCGGGCTCACGCCTACCCCTATCTGTAATCCAGGGATTGCTTCAATTGAAGCTGCATTAAATCCTGCAGACGTAGACTACCTTTATTTTGTTGTAACTGATGAAGAAAAACACACGCATTCATTTTCAAAAACATTACAGGACCATGAAGAATACACAAATAACTCAAATTGATCTGATTAAAAATTTTTTAGAAGAAGAAGAATTCTTAAATAAATACAGGGATGAAGCCAAATTAAAAAAAATACCTGTTGTAAGTAAGCAAGTAGGGCAGTTTCTAAACTTATTTTGCATTATTAAAAGGCCAGATTCTATAATAGAAATAGGATGCGGGATTGGGTATTCAACATATTTTTTATTAAAAAATATTGAGAATATAAAATATTTAGGGATAGATTTAAATAAGGATAGAACCAATATTGCTAGAAAAACCCTTAAGAATATATTTGCAAAAAATGACCTAAATTTTGTAAATGGAAATGCCATAAAAATTTTAAGTGATGTAGATTTTAAGGCTGATTTGGTTTTTATAGATGCTGCAAAACACGAATATCCAGAATATTT
>JAGYOJ010000090.1 GCA_018399435.1 Actinomycetota bacterium
TTTAAAAAACCCAGGAGCCAAGATGAGTTCTATTATAAAAAAAAGAAGAAAAAAGATGAGGAAAAAGAAGCATAAGAGAATGCTTAAAAAAACAAAATGGAAGAGAAGAAATAAATGATAGGAGAGCCCCTTTTAAAGGCTATAAAAAAAAGGATTTTGCTTGGTGATGGGGCAATGGGAACCATGCTTCAAAACATGGGTATACTTGCTTGCCCTGATTCACTAAATATAAATGAAAAATTAATTGAAAAGGTTAAAAGCGTGCATTTAGGCTACTTGAAAGCTGGTTCCGATATAATCCAAACTAATACATTCGGGGCAAACCCAGTTAAGCTTAAGGCATGCAAATTAGAAGATAATATTGAAGAAATAAATAAGAATGCCGTGCATGCGGTAAGAGAATCAATAGGTATTTTTAAAAAAGAAGGCAATAGTAAAGAAATATTTATAGCAGGTGATGTAGGCCCTCTGGGGCAACTATTAGAGCCTGCGGGTAACATAAAATATAGCCAGGCAGTTAAATTTTTTACTGCCCAGGTGAAGACACTTATAGAAAATGGAATAGATGTTATATTAATAGAAACCATAATGGATATAAATGAAGCAATTGCTGCCATAGAATCAGTTAAAAACATAGATAATAAAATACCAATAGTATGTACCCTGACTTTTGGTGAAAATGCAGTTACCATGATGGGGGCAAAAGCTAAAGACGCTGTAAAAATACTACAAGATAAAGGCGCAGATATCGTTGGTGCAAATTGCAGCCTTGGCTCAGAATTAATGATAAAAGTTGTAAGGGAGATGAGGGAATCCGACCCAAAAGCTAAACTAATGTTTCAGCCAAATGCCGGGATGCCGGTTTTAGAAAATGGCAAAACTGTCTATAAAGAATCTGCAGATGTTATGTTTGAAAATATAAGAAAATATTTAAAATATAGGCCATCAATTATTGGTGCCTGCTGTGGCAGCACACCAGAACATATAAAGAAATTGTCTAGCTTAACAGGCCATCAATAATTAATTCTACAGCCTTATCTTCACTTAATCCCCGAGACATAAGTGTTTGTAATTGTTTAGAATCTACGCTTCCAATTGAGGCCTCATGGGTTACGTGCGCTCTCGGATTGCTAACCTCAACTATCGGTATAGCACTAGCTTTGCCATTGCCTTGAATGACTTCCTTACAGTCAACATGGCCCCTTGCAAACTCTGCACTGGCAATTAATTTATTATAAATTTCTGCTCTTGCATTATCCCTGACTGCCACCTTGGAGGTTAAAACTCCACGGGACCACTTGCCTATAAGATTGCCTGCTTCTTTTATTTTAATAATATCGTCACCCTTGCCATCAATTTTTGCAGTCATTTCCATAACAGAATTATCCTTGCAAGTTGTCTCATAATCTATATCAATGCTACCAACTCTCCCCCTTATAAGCTCAAATATTGTTTTCAGGCGTGCATTTTCTTCTAATATTATTTTAGCTTTGGGGATAACAGTAATGCCACCTTCTTCACTATGTATATGTTTTTCAGTATAAGAATAAGAAGCATTTTTTCCAACTTGAATTTTGCCATCCATTATATGTTTTACATCTACAGCATTTGGGAAAACACAATGGGAAAAAATATCAATTTTAGAGTTTTCCCCAATATCTATATTAATAACTATTTTTTGAATAGCTTTCTTGTGGGTAACCCCGAAACAAAGATGTACCGGGTTTTCTACAACTGTATTTTTTTCTAAACTGATATTAATATCCACCCCATCTTTTATTTCCTTAGTATCCACTTTTAGCCCTTCTACTGTATTGGTGTCTACAACCTTATCTTTATTTATAACCAATCTGGCAGTATTTTTATCATGCACTGCAGAATGTATATTTGCTTCCTTTATTAATTGATCTATACTCATAATTTTACTCCATTTTGTTCAGGCTTATTTTTATGGTCACAAGGTATGCATTTATCTTCAAAATATTGCCTAATTTCTTCTACATTCCCCCTCCTTAAAACAGTCCCGCAACAAAGCAGAAAAGCATGTTCTGATTGTTTTAAAACTTCCAGACTATGGGTTATTAGAATTACGGTAGCCCCATTTTCCTTAAGGAATCTAATTGCATTAAAAATATTTTCAAGTGATGCTACATCAATACCTGAATCTGGCTCATCAAGTATTACTATTTTAGGGTCAATAGCCAATATAGAAGCAAGCTCTACCTTTTTTCTCTCTCCGCCACTCAAGCTTTTGTCAACTGCCCTGCCCATATAGACTTCGGGGGCCATCCCTACTTTTTTTAAGGCATCTTTTACTTTTTCTATACTTTTATCCTTTGCCCCGGCTTTTATAAACTTCTCTACAGTTAAACCTTCAAATCTTGCAGGCTCCTGCCAGGCCATTGTAATTCCGCTTTTTGCCCTTTCATATACATTAAGCTTTTTTATAGATTTTCCATTTAAAAGTATGTCGCCTTCAAAATCCCTGTAACCTTCCAACCCCATTATTACATTGCCAAGAGTTGTTTTCCCAACTCCATTGGGGCCAACAATTGCATGGACATAGCCTTCCCAAAAATCTATATCCAAATTATCCAATATTTTATTTCCATTTATTGATAAACTTATGTTTTTTGCTTCTAATATTCCCATTTTTTAACCTCTTCTTTAATGAATTTAGATTATAACAAAATTATATAACTATAAATAGCTAAAGCTTAATATTTATAATATTTAATATATAATAATGAAAATGTTACTTAAATACAAAGTATAGTAATTTAAGGAAAATTATGGCAATTTTAAATATCCCAGAACCTGTATCTATTGGGCTGCTCTTAAGTTATAAGTGTAATATTTCTTGCAGGGATTGTATTTATGCTTGCTCGCCAAAATGGAAATCCGATTGGATAAATATAGAAGATGTGGAAAATATATTTAACCAGTTAGCGCCAATATTAAATAAAGCTGTCCCAGGTTATTCTAAGCAGATTAGTTTTTCTTATGGGCTGCATTTTACTGGAGGCGAGCCTTTTCTAAATTTTAGCCTTCTATTAAAGCTTACATATCTTGCAAAAGAAAAAAATATACCGCTGCCTTTTGTAGAAACTAATTGTTTTTGGGCAACAGATGATAAAAAAACTAAAAAAATGTTAATTAAATTAAAAAAAGCAGGGCTCTCAGGAATCCTTATAAGTGTAAACCCTTTTAATATTGAATATATTCCCTTTGAAAGAATCAAGCGTGCAGCAAAAATATCACAAAATATATTTGGCCCAAATTCAATAATTTATCAACAATTTTACTTCAGCCTTTTTAAGCAGATAGGCCTTAGAGGCACTATTTCTTTTAAGGAACTTTTAAAAAAAGTAGATCCCAAAAAACTACAAGGCTATATCGAACTATTGCCAATGGGAAATACCCTTTATAAATTAGATTATTTATATGAAAGAAAGCCTGCTGATTTTTTCTTTGGTGAATCCTGCCATATGGAATTAACAAGGAACTGGCACCTGCATATTGATAATTACTGCAATTATATCCCTGGCTTTTGTGCTGGAATCAGCCTGGGAAATGCTAGAAACCTTAAAAAAATACTGGCTGGCATGAATTTAGAAAATTTCCCTATACTTCAAGCTTTAAATATTAATTTAGGTAAATTATATGAAATAGGAAAAGCTAATGGATACAGGGAAAGCAGTAAAGGCTATATATCTAAGTGCCATTTATGCACAGACATTAGAAAACATTTAGTGGATAAAACTGATGAATTTAAAGAATTAAAACCAATAGGCTTTTATAAAAATATTGGCAATTAATATTAAAAAATTCTTTCACCTCTTAAAAGAACTTTGACAGTCCCGCCATTTATAATATATGCTAATAAATAACATAAGTTCATTATAAATTATTATTTAAGGTAACGGAATGAAAGAAGATTCTGAAATTTTAAGAATTGTAAAAGAAGATATATTAAGAATATTAATTGAAAAGAACGGCTCGGTTTTAAAAGATTATATTGCTGATGAAATTAAAGTTTCTAAGTCTTTTATGGATAAAGCAATTACCCAATTAGAGAAAGAAGGGCTTTTAGAATATGATAAAAATAATATTAAGCTAAGTAATTCCGGAAAATTTAAGGCATTGGACATATTAGAGAAGCATCTTAAAATTGAACAATATTTCAAAGGTATAAAAAGCCAAAAACAAGCACACAAAATTAGCCATATAATAGAGCATTACATATCAGAAGAAGTTATTGATAATTTAAAAAAAATTTCCACTTTTAAAAACAAAGGGGACTCTTTAATAAAATTCAAAAACGGAGAAGCCTTTATAACAAATATGAAATCGGATGATAAGTTATTTGAAAGATATGTAAGCATGGGTATTATACCTGGAGAAAAAATAAAGATCATTACAGAATTGCCCAATGGTTTAATTTTCAAAATAAAAGGCAAAAAAATTTTCATTGCTAGAGAATATGCAGAACAAATAGAAGTTTTAAATTATGAAAAAAGTTAAGTTTTTACTAATTGGCCAACCTAATGCTGGTAAATCTTCACTACTTAATGCTCTAATTGGCTCTAAAGTAATTATGTCAAATTATCCTGGGACAACTGTAGAAATAACTAAAGGGAAAAAGAAGATAGGTAATCTTGAGGTCGAGTTTTCAGATACTCCTGGCATATATTCAATTTCTGACAGAAGCGAGGAAGAAAAAGTTACGGAAATGGCTATTTTTGAAAAAGATATAGACGGAGTTGTAATAATATGTGATGCCTGTGCACTCGAGCGTAGTCTATACATGGTTTTACAAATTCTAGAAGCAGATATACCAGTTATAATAGCTTTAAATTTTGTGGAGGAAGCAGAGAAAAAAGGCATAGATATTGACTACAAAAAAATAGAAGATATCTTAAAAGTCCCGATAGTCCCAATAAATCCTTTAACTAAAAGGGGCATAGGCAAATTATTAGGGCAAATAGCAAAATATGATGAACTTCCTACACAAAGCTTTAAAATTGAATATGATGACCATATTGAAACAGCAATAAGAAAAATATCGAAACAAATAGATAACCCAAGGCAAAAAAGATTTATTGCCTTAAGGATTTTAGAAGAAGATAAAGATTTTTATAAATATCTAGAAGACAATAAAATAAAAAATATTGACGATATTATCTCAGTGCACCCAAAAATCGCTAAAGACATAGCCGTAACAAGATACGGGACAGCAGCCTATATTGCAAAAAATTTTACTAAAATAACTTCTTTAAAAAAAGAAAAGAGATTAGAAGACAAGATTGACAAGCTTCTCCTAAATTCAATATGGGGGCCTATATTAACATTTTCATTTTTTATATTAATGTTTGGCATAATCCTATATATTGGAAATTTAATCCAAGGTTATCTTTTAGGGGCGTCAGAAAATCTCATTTCTTACTTTAGCCAATTCGGGCATTCTATAATTTATACTGTATTGGGCCAGGGATTAACCGGGCTATCTATTGGCATTTCTATTGCATTGCCATATATCTTTTTATTTTACTTGCTTATTGGGTTTGTAGAAGATACAGGATTGCTAACCAGATTCATTATTAATACAGAAAGGTTAACTAAGAAAATAGGGTTGCCGGGTAAATCATTTATTCCTCTACTTTTAGGCATTGGGTGCACAGTTCCTGCTGCCAGGGCTACAAGGGTGCTTTCTTCAAAAAAAGAACAGTTCCGCGCAGCATCTTTTTTTGCTTTTATTCCCTGCTCAAGCAGGATTGCTATAATCATGGGAATAGTTGGATTTTATGGCGGAGCCATGTTAGCTTTTTATGTTTACATCACTTTGGTAATTTTTGGATTAATATATGCTTTTGGGCTAAAAAAAGCCACTAATGCTACACCTGAACCCTTGCTTTTAGAACTTCCTGTATACCGTAAGCCATCTATAAAAAATGTCTTTTCTAAAAGCTGGATAAGAATGAAAGATTTTGTTTATGTAGTTATTCCCCTTCTTATGATTTTTGGAATAATTTATGGAATCTTAGATGTAACTAATCTAACTGAATCTATTGTAAATCCATTTGCCTTTGTTACCAGCTGGCTAGGTTTGCCAAACAAGACAATCATACCTTTAATGTTTGGTTTTCTGCAAAAAGACCTAACTGGGCCAATGCTTTTATCTTCATTGGGAAGCGATATTCCATCAGCCCTTACTTCTCTCCAACTTTATACATTTGGAGTTGCCTCTACTTTAGGCATACCATGTATAATTGCCCTGGGCATGTTTATAAAAGAATTTGGATTTAAAAAAGCCATTACAATAACAATTTTGATGAATTTATATGGAATTATTATTGCTGGCATTATCTGGAGAATAATATCATTTGTAGGTAATATGTTTTAAAGGATTAAAGGAAATATTTTGGAAAACATTAAAAATTTAAAAGAAGAAATAGAAGAGCTAAAAAGGCAAATAACAGAAAAAAAATCTAGTTTGCCTGCACACTCTATAAAACCAAGCATGCTCCAGGAAATAGAGGATCTAGAAGAAAAGCTTGAAATAAAAATAAATAAATTAAAAGAAATTTAATCAACTTCTCCTATCCCATTTAGCCTGGCTATATAGTCTTTTGTTGCTACTTCTATATAAATATCACTTATATTTCTCGACTTTGTCAGTTGATCCGCTAAAAATCCCGCATACATGGGAAAGTTAAAACAAAAAGTGTGC
>JAGYOJ010000091.1 GCA_018399435.1 Actinomycetota bacterium
ATCTAGCGAAGAAGACTGGTATAATGAATTTTTAGACTTAAAAATTGGAATTAAAGTAATGGATAGCTTAGAAGATGCGGTAAAACATATAAATAAATATGGCTCGCACCATACTGATGCAATAATTACTTCAAGCTATAAAAATGCAAATTACTTTACTAATGCTGTAGATTCTTCTACAGTGAATATAAATGCTTCTACAAGATTTACTGATGGGGGAGAATTTGGAATGGGGGCCGAGATGGGCATAAGCACCCAGAAACTCCATTGGAGGGGCCCAATGGGGCTCAGGGAAATTACAACCAATAAATTTATTGTTTATGGAGATGGACAAATACGAGAATAATATATATAAGGCTAAAGGCAAGGCCAGAAGGGTTGGGATTATGGGAGGAACCTTTAACCCGATCCACCATGGACATTTAGTCACTGCCCAGGAAGCATTAAGCCAATTTAACCTTGATTTGGTAATTTTTATTCCTACAGCTGATCCCCCGCATAAAACTGATGGCAGCATAGCAAGTATGGAGGACAGGTATTTAATGACAGTAATTGCAACTGCTTCCAATAATGATTTTTTTGTTTCCAGGATAGAAATTAACAGAAAAGGAAAATCATATACCATAGATACTGTAAGGGGGCTTAGAAGTGTTTATGGAAAAGAAGTATCCCTCTACTTTATAACTGGAGCAGATGCAATACTGGAAATATTGACCTGGAAAAATACTGAAGAAATAATATCCTTGGCCAAATTTATTGCTGCAACAAGGCCCGGCTATAATTTAGCAAAAATAGAAGACTTAAAGGCTAAATTGTTTAAAAATAAGAGAGAAGGGGATGACAAAATCTTCATAATGGAAGTTCCTGCCCTGGCAATATCATCTACTGATATAAGAAATAGGGTCAGGCAAAAAAGGCCAATAGATTATTTAGTTCCAGAGGAAATTAGCCATTATATTATTAAGCATGGATTGTATAAATAATAAATATTTAAACAAAGGGCAGAAAAACTACCTTAAGGATTTACTTGAAAGCATTAAAAAATTAATGCCCCATAGCTTATACAGCCACACGGAAGGCACGCTTAAATTTGCAATTAAATTAGCAGAGAAATATTTATTAAAAAAAGAAGGCAAATCAAATATTGATACTTTTTTTAAACTTTGCATTTCCTGTATACTGCATGATTATGGTAAAATATTTAATTATAAGCAGCTTAAAAATATAGCAGAAGAAAATAACTTGGATGTAGGTAGCTTTGAGATTAGATGTAGGCCAATATTGCATAGCTTTGTGGGTGATTATTTGGTGGCTAAAGACTATAATATAGAGGATAAGGATATTTTAGGGGCGGTAAAATACCATACAATAGGATATTGCAATATGACACTTGAAGATAAAATTTTATTTATTTCTGATAAAATAGAAGAAACAAGAAATTACAGAGGAGTAAAATATTTGCGTGATTTATCTTTTAAGGATTTAGACCTATGCTTAATTGAGGTATATAAAAACAATATAATATATAATGTAAGCAAAGGAAATTTACTGCATCCAGATACCTGCTTAATTTGGAATAATATATGCGGAGGTAAATAAAATGTCTTCTGAAAACAATAATGAAGATAGCAAAAAAAATAGCAAAAACCATGACATTGAAGATTTTTTTAGTGATGACGATTTTGAATTTGACGGGCATGAAGAAGATGAGGGATTAGAAGAATCTGGATATAGGGGAAGAAGGACCAAAGACAAGCGAAGGAAAAATAGGATAATAGTCTCAACGGTAGCCATAATTATAATTCTTGTAATTGTAGCTATAGGAATTGTATTTGGCTACAGGTTTATTAAAAACAGGTTTTTTAGCGGGGAAGAAGTAACTGAAGAAGAGAGTATTGATATCCCTGAGAACCTCATTCTTGACCAGGATTTAAAAATTATCTTGGCAGGAGCCAGGGAAAATTTATTAGAGCCTGAGATGAATTCAATTATTCTGTCAAGCTTTAATAGCACGGAAACAAAGCTTACTTCGCTTTGCGTGCCTGTTAGAACTTTAATGGAAATTCCAGGATTTGGCTTAGAAAGCATTGACAAATCTGTTGAATACGGAGGCATGGACCTTTTGGAGTTAACATTAAAGGAGGGATTAGGTTTTGAAGCAAGCCACTATATCCTAATGGATATAGGAAATGTTGTAGATGCTTTAGGGGGGATAGAAGTTCCGCTGGACAGTTCTGTAACAGTAACCCTTGATGATGGGAGCGAAAAAACCCTTGAAGCAGGCCCTAATAATATGGATGGCATAACTGCTGTAAATTACCTGGAGAAGTTTAGCGGTTCTGAAACTGAAATATCTACAGAAGATACTAAAAAACAAAAGGTAGTTTATAATGCCATAATAAATAAAATAAATGCTTCCACCAATGACGGGCTTGCAGAAAATATAAGTAAAATAAGCGATTATGTTGATACTGACATGAACCTGGAAGATTTATCCAAGACTATTGCAACTTTTTCAAAAATTGAATCTGCCAATGACCAGGTTTACGGGCTAGATATATCTGCGGTTGAGCTAGAGGGCCAAACTTTTTATATGCCTGATATATCTAGAATTGCAGATATTTTTTCACAGGAACAAATTAAGGAAGAAGTTATTGCAGAAAGCGGGCAAACAGTAACCATAACTATACTCAATGGAAAGGGGAGCCCTGGGCTGGCTGGGAATGCCAGCGATTTAATTAGCGCGATGACTTACGAAGACGGCAAAAGTAAATTTAATGTTTTAGAAGTCGGGAATGCTGATAGCTTTGATTATGAAACCACAAAAATAATTGTTTCCAATACTGAAACCCATGTAATGAATGCTGCGGAAGATTTAATGCAGTTTTTAGGCGCAGGCAATATAGTTACAGAAGAAAGGGACAGCCAATCAGCAATAACCCTTATAATCGGCAATGATTTTAATATAAATACAGTAGGGGGAACCCAAATTACTGAAGAGCAGGCTGAAACAGAAGAGGCTGCTGAAGAATATATAAAAGTAAATATTTTAAATGGGGAAGGAACTGCAGGGCTTGCTGCAAAAGTTTCAGAAATTTTGGATGAAAAATTTAATAGTGAATCTAAGATATTAGAAGTTGTAGAAGAAAAAGATGCAGACAACTGGGATTATACCCAGACTACTATTACAGTTTTTACAAATAGAGAAGGGGTAACAGAATTGGCCCAGAACATACAAGAACAATTGGGGGTAGGAGTTATCGAAAGTTCAGAGGATAACGTAGACAATGTAGATATTAGCATATTGCTGGGGAGTGATTTTACAAATCAATAACAAAAAAACAAAAAATAATAATATCATTGAATCAGTAAAGCTAGCGGCAAAAATTGCTGATGAGAAGAAAGCAGAGTATATAAAGGTTTTAGACATGAGATCGAGGCTGGTAATTACTGATTATTTTTTAGTTATAAGCGTTAATAATCCAAGGCTTTCAAAAAGAATACATGAAGATATAGAAAAGAAATTAAAAGAGAAAAATACATACCCCATAAATGTTACTGGTTCAAGCGAGGGTAATTGGATACTGGCCGATTATGATGATTTTGTTATCCATATATTAACCAATGATTTTAGGGATTATTACGATTTTGAAAGATTATGGCGGGATTCAAAAACAATTGAATGGAAAGAATAAATAAAAGGAGCAGAATTGGAAGAAGCAACCAAAGAAAAAGTTTACAATCCACAAAAAATTGAAAAAAAATGGACAGATAAATGGAATAGAGAAGGAATTTTTTCTTTAAAGTCTACAAAAAATAAGCCAAAATACTATGTCCTTGAAATGTTTCCATATCCCTCAGGAGAACCCCACATGGGGCATGCAAGAAATTATTCTATTGGAGACGTAATAGCGAGGGTTCTTTCAAGGAAGGGTTATAATATTCTACACCCCATAGGCTTTGACGCTTTTGGCCTCCCTGCGGAAAATGCAGCTATCAAAAGCGGCAAGCATCCAAAAGAAAGCACCATGGAAAATATTGAAAAGATGCGGGTAGCTTTAAAAAGGATGGGGATGAGCTATGATTTCGGCGATGAAATAATAACTTCAGAGCCAGATTATTATAGATGGACCCAATGGCTATTTTTGCTTCTTTACAAGATGGGCCTTGCAGAAAAAAGGGAAGCGCCGGTTAACTGGTGCGGTTCCTGCCAGACAGTACTGGCAAATGAGCAGGTAGTGAGGGGAAAATGTGAAAGATGCGACAGCCCTGTAACTACAAAAGTTCTCTCACAGTGGTTTTTTAAAATAACTAAATACGCGCAGAGGCTTTTAGATGATATGGATATTATAAAAGAGGGATGGCCTGAAAGGGCTTTAACTATACAGAAAAACTGGATAGGCAGAAGCGAGGGGGCAAGAATTAATTTTAAGCTTGATGGAGACGATATAAATATACCTGTTTTTACTACCAGGCCAGATACCCTTTACGGTGCAACTTTTTTTATACTGGCTCCGGAGCATGAACTTGTAGATAAAATTGTGGGTGAAAAATATAAAAAGGAAGTAAGCAAGGTAAAAAAAATAATATCTACACAAAGCGATATGGACAGGGGCTCTGAAGATACAGAAAAAATTGGATGTTTTACGGGAAGACATGTAATAAATCCCTTAAATGGAGAAAAGATACCTGTATGGGTTGCAAATTATGTTTTAACCGGATATGGGACCGGCGCCATAATGGCGGTTCCTGCACATGACACCAGGGATTTCGAGTTTGCTAAAAAATATAAAATCCCGATAGCTGAAGTTATATCCCCGGATGGCAAAAACCACGAGCCTCTAGAAGAATCTTATACCGGAGAGGGTATAATGATAAACTCGGGGGAATTTAGTGGCAAAGAATCAATAGAAGGCAAAAAAAAGATTACAGAATATCTCGAAGAAAAAGGCATTGGGAGATTTGAAGTTAATTACAGGATAAAAGACTGGCTAATATCCAGGCAAAGGTATTGGGGCGCGCCAATACCCATAATATATTGTGATAAATGCGGCGCAGTGCCAGTGCCTGAAGAAGACCTGCCGGTAAAGTTGCCGCATGATGTTGACTTTAAGCCTACAGGGCTTTCACCACTGGCTTATTGTGATGAATTTGTAAATACTTCTTGCCCTAATTGTGGCAGAAAAGCAAAAAGGGAGACAGATACCATGGATACATTTGTTTGCTCCTCGTGGTATTTCCTAAGATATTGCAGCCCCCATGATGATAATAAAGCTTTTGATAGGAAGGAAACAGATTACTGGATGCCGGTGGACCAGTATATAGGGGGTATAGAGCATGCGACCATGCATCTAATTTATTCAAGATTCTTTACAAAAGCGCTCTATGATGCAAATTTGGTTGATTTTAAAGAGCCTTTTATAAAATATTTTCCCCATGGGGTGGTAAATCTTGGCGGGAAAAGGATGTCTAAATCCAGGGGGAACCTGGTAAGCCCGTCAGAGATTTATAATACTTATGGTTCTGACACATTAAGGCTATATATACTTTTTATGGGCCCTGCAGATGCTGCAGTAGACTGGAGCGATGAAGGCGTTGAAGGGGCAAGCAGGTTTTTAAATAGGGTATGGAGACTGGTTTTATCCAATATAGAATTAATTGAACCGGCAAAAGGAAAAGTAAGAGAAATTGATCTTAAAGACATAGAAAAGGAAACCTTTAGAAAGTTGCACCAGACTATAGAAAAAGTTACCGAAGACATGCTGGAAAGGTTTAACTTTAATACAGCAATCAGCGCCATAATGGAGCTTGTAAACTTGATGTATAAAAATATTGGAGAAATAGAGAATAAGCCATTAATAAAAGAGCTTACTGAAAAATTGTTAATTCTCCTTTCCCCTATAGCGCCATTTATAACTGAAGAGCTCTGGTCAATGATGGGAAAAACAGTTAGCATACATAGGATTGAGTGGCCTGAATATGATAAAGATATTGCCAAAGAAGAGACTATTACCATTGTTTTCCAGGTTAATGGCAAGCTTAGGGATAAAAAAGAAATGCCAATTGGATCATCTGACGAGGAGCTAAAAAAACAGGCCCTTTCTTCTGAGAGAATTCAAAAGTTTATAGAAGGCAAAAAAATTATAAAAAGCATTGTAGTGCCTAATAAATTGGTAAATATTGTTGCTAAATAGGCTTTAGTTATTTAAAAATATTGCCTTTAAAAAGCCAGGCTATTTTCTATAAGCATTCAATAATTCTATAGTATCCCTACAGAAAGCCGGCAGATCATCAGGTTTTCTAGAAGTTATAATATTGCCATCTGTCACTACTTCCTTGTCTACATATTTTGCACCTGCATTTTTAAGGTCTGTAGCAATTGCGATATAGCCTGTTACCTGCTTCCCCCTTATAATATCTGCTTCAACTAGCATCCAGCCGCCATGGCATATCGCAGAAATTACCTTACAGCCATCGAAAGCATCCTTTACTAGTTTTACCATATCCTTGTTTATTCTCATTTTATCCGGCGCATTTCCCCCGGGAATAATTACTCCCGCTATTTCCTCAATATTGATTTCGCCTGGTGAAGCGTCAGAAACTACAGGAATGCCTAACTTGCCCTTATACTCTTTGCCTTTTTCAGGGCCTACTTTAATTATTTCATAGCCTTCTTCAATAAGCTCTGAAAAACCTAATATGTTG
>JAGYOJ010000092.1 GCA_018399435.1 Actinomycetota bacterium
AATGGAGATACTAATGAGTTCAATAAAGAAAGAATTATATTACGTTTTCATGGGTCCAGAAGAAAAACTAAGGAAAGCAGTTAAGGGAACGCTAAACGGAATAGCAAATGGCCAGCTGGTATTAACAGACAAGAAATTATTTTTTTATTTCACTTCTAATATATCATCAGACCAGGAATTTATAGCAACTTATCCTTTCCTCAAGGAAGCAAACTTGCAAGAAGGAATGTTTTTTTCCACTATTAATATTGCTACCAAAAAAGACTCTTTCACTATTTCAAAAATTAATAAAAAAGAAGCAAGGAAAATTCATAAACTATTAGAAGATATTATAAACAAGAATAATTAATTATTCTTGTTTATATTTTCAGCAATTTCAATAGAATCATCCACTATTTTTACCCATACTTCTTTTTTGCCAAATTCCTTCGCTTCCTGTTTGGAATCAAAGAAAATATCGATTCTGTTTCCATTTATTTTACCACCAGTGTCTTCAGCCACAAATGTGCCTAACTCCTTAACCTCGATTTTTGTCCCTAATGGTATAATATCAGGGTCAACAGCGACTATTCCTTCACGCACTTCCGTGCCAGTGGCAGTAGTAGCATTAGTCCCCTGGTTAGGATCATTAGCGCTATAGCCAGTAGCTACAAAATAATACCAATTAACATCTTTTTTGACATGCACAACCATTGGCATCGGCTCTTCTTCTACTTCAGTTTTTACTATTACTTGTTTTTCCTTTTTAAGTAATAATGAATTTTCTATTATATTCGGGGACACTATTGACAACACTGCTATAAAAGATATAAATGCTGTCAATGTCCAAAACAATATATTTATAGCTAAATTATATTTCTTCATAACTTTTTTCACATCACCTCTATTTAATAAAATAGTCCAAAAAACTAGTTTGGACTTTACAAAATCAAAAATTATAAAGGTTAAAATAAATAAGTCAAGGCAAAATTTATTAAAATACTATACATATGTATAGCTATATTATATAATTAAAACAGCAAATTTAAGGGAGAAAGCAATGAAAAAAATTACCAAAAGACAAAAAATAGTGCTTAAAAATATATACTATTACATATATTCAAAGGGGTATCCGCCTACAATAAGAGAAATTGCAAAAGAGATGAATTTTTCTTCCCCTAAAGCAGTAACTGACCACTTAAATAGCCTAGAAAAAAAAGGCTATCTAAAAAGAAGGACGGGGGCAAGATCCATAAAGCTTACAGACAAGGCTTTAGGATTGCCAGATTTTAAGGATGAAGGAGACATATTAAAAGTTCCCCTTGTTGGCAGAATAGCAGCGGGCTTTCCCATAATGGCTGATGAAAATATTGAAACTTATTTAAATATTTCAAAAGATATAATTGGGAACAAGCGTATAGATTTTGCGCTAAAAGTTAAGGGCAATAGTATGATTGGCGACCATATTATAGATGGGGACATAATACTGGTTAGATCACAAAATGCAGCAGAAAATGGAGAAATAGTCATAGCCTTAATCGAAAACGAGGCAACCGTAAAAAGAATTTATAAAACAAGTGATGCAATAGAGCTTAGGTCATCCAATCCCTCCTTCCCCCCTATAAAGTTAAAAGAAGATATAAAAATTCAAGGAAAAGTCATAGCAGTTAATAGAATTTTAGTATAAGGAGCAGTAAATTGTTTTCCCATTTACATGTGCATAGTGAATATAGTCTGCTTGAATCTTCTATAAAAATAGACAATTTAATAAAAGCAGCAAAAGAGAACAATATGGATTCTGTTGCAATCACAGATAAATATTCGATGCACGGCGCAGTAGAATTTTATAAAAAAGCTATGCAGGAAAAAATAAAGCCCGTAATAGGTTCTTTAATCTGCATAAGCTACAATAAAAACCTATACCATCTTATCCTTCTTGCCAAAAACATAGAAGGCTATAGTAACTTATGTAATATTATAAGCAAGTCACACCTTGAAAAAAAAACTGAAATTCCTTCAGTAAGCTATGATTTTTTAAAAAAAACAAAATCACTCATAGCATTAAGCCCTGACAAAAATAGCCAGATATCTGAATATTTAAGGGAAAATAAAGTAAGGGAAGCCAAAAAAGCTATAGAAACCTATAAAGAAATATTTGGGGAAGATTTTTATATAGAAATACAGAGATACCCCATTGGCACAAATAGTGATTCAATCTCTGAACCCCTTATAAGCCTATCTTATAAAACCAGCACGCCAATGGTAGCTACCAATAATATACGTTACATTAAAAAAGAAGACTATGACATATATAAAAATTTAATTAAATTAAAATTAATGGGCACAAAAAAAGACCCTACATTAAGCCTTTTGAAAAGCAATCAAAATTATTTTAAATCTAAAAAAGAAATGCAGGACATGTTTAAAGATATCCCTGAAGCTTTAGAAAACACGCAGGCAATTACAGAAAAATGCAGCCTAAAGCTAAATTTGGGCATAATAAGTATACCCGAATTTAAGGCCCCTGAAGGCTATACACAATGCAGTTATTTAAAAAAACTATGCTATGCAAATATCAAAAAAAGATACGGCACCTTAAATGCCCAAATTACAAAAAAACTGAACAATGAACTTAATACAATTAAAAAAACAGGATACTGCGGATATTTTCTAATAGTTGCAGACATAGTAAAGTTTGCCCGCAAAAACCATATCCCAATATGCGGCAAAGGTTCGGCTGCAGGAAGCCTGGTCTCTTATTTGCTTGAAATCTCAAACGTAGAGCCCATATCAAACAACCTTTGCTTTGAGAGATTTTTAAATGAAGAAAGAAAAGAGCCTCCAGATATTGATATAGATATAGCAAATAAAAAAAGGGGCGCCATACTCTCTTATTTATGCTCAAGATATGGAAATAAAAATATAGGAAGGGTATGCATTTTTAATACTATAAAGCCAAGGTCTTCTATAAGGGAAACCGGAAGAATACTAAACTACAGTAAACAGGAAATAGACCAGGTAATAAATTATATAGGGTATGAAAAAAATAAAAGCGAATCTGGATACAAGCAGTTATTTTCCGTATCTTCAAAGCTAAAAGGATACATAAGGCATATTTCCATGCATCCAACTGCAGTAATTGTATCCAATAAAAACCTTGAAAAAAATATTCCCTTAATGCTTTCTGAGACCAAGGAAATAATGAGCCAGTATGACATGAAAAGCATAGCGGATTTAGGGATATTAAAAATTGACCTAATAAACTCGCTTAGCCTTACCTTAATAGATGAAGTAAAGAACAGGCTAAAGGCAAGGAATATAGGCCTGGATATAGCCAATATAAGCCATGGGGACAGCAGGGTATTTGATATTATAAAAAAGGGCAAAACACTGGGGGTATTCCAACTTGAAAGTACCGGAATCAGGGCTCTTATGAAAAAAATAAGGCCAGATAATATAGGGGATATAACTCTTTTGGTATCACTCTACAGGCCTGGCCCCCAACAATCCGGGATGGTTGGAAATTTTATTGAAAGAAAATTTGGACGGGAAAATGCAACCTATATACATAAAGATTTAGAGCCTTTACTTAAAGATACATTTGGCATAATGCTCTACCAGGAACAAGCACTCATGGTTGCCAGAAAAATTGCAGGATATTCATTTGGTGAAGCAGATAATTTAAGGAAGGCAATAACCAAAAGGTCAAAAGATAAAATGGCAACAGAAAAAAAGAGATTCATAAGTGGCGGCATAAAAAAAGGCTATGCAAGAAAAACGCTGGAAGATATTTTTGGTTTAATATCTAAATTTGCCAGTTATGGCTTTGTTAAAGCACATGCTGCCGCATATGCAGATTTAAGCTATAAGGCATGCTATATTAAAACCCATTTTCCTGCAGAATTTTTTGCAGTTATACTTAGCAATAATTCAGGCTACTATCCACCCGGGCAATATATAGAAGAAGCAAGAAGGATGGGTATTGAAATTAAAAAACCAAATATAAATAGAAACTGCTTTAATTTTGGAGTGGAAGATGAAGGTAGCTCCATAAGGGTTCCATTGATAAGAGTAAAGGGCCTGGGTGAGGTTTTTGCTAAACTAATAAAAAGTGAAAGGGATAAAAGGGGCAAGTTTAGGAATTTTTATGATTTTTACAACAGGGTTTATAAAAAATACAGGATAACTAAAAATGCTGTAGAAAACCTCATAAAAATAGGGGCGTTTGATTTTACAAATCAGGGCAGGAAAAAAATTATTCTACATTTTTATAATATGCAAAACAAGGGTAAAAATATTAAAATAGATACAAAATTAGCAGATTTTTCTTTTAGGGAAAGGTTAAAGGCAGAAAAAGATATATTGGGATTCTGTATTAGCGCAAATCCCCTTTCCTATTACCGCGGTGAAGTAAAAAATTTAAACATTACAAGGAGCAATGGGTTTACTTTGCTCTTAAATAAAAAATACAAATATTCCTATACTTATCCAAAATCTATAATTTCTGCTGGTATGATAATAAATATAAATAAGAAAAAAACTAAAGACGGGAGGCCCATGGCCTTTTGCACTTTAGAGGACTGGGATGGAATGTATGAATCAATATTTTTTCCCGAGGCCTATAAGGATAATAAAAATGTAATTATGAATGAGTCTAAAATTCTGGTGAAAGGCAAACTTCATTACAAGGACGGCAATATATCAGTAATTGCTGATAAGGCTGTAGGTCTTGACACCCTGAAAAAAATAAGGGAAAAGAAAAAAACTGATCTCATAAGAGACCAATTGCTTACAGAAGTGATGCCATTATGGTAAAGGAAAGAAAAATAATCCATATTGACATGGATGCTTTTTTTGCCCAAATAGAACAAAGGGATAATCCAAAATACAAAAATAAGCCTTTGATAGTGGGGGGACCTTTAAACAGGGGCGTTATATCCTCTGCTTCATATGAAGCGAGAAAATATGGCCTGCATGCAGGCATGCCCCTTTCAAAAGCCAAAAGGCTTTGCAGGAATGGCATTTATGTTCCTGTAAATATGGAAAAATACTTAAGCGAATCCCGTAAAATAATTAATATTTTTTACCATTTCACTCCCCTTGTAGAAATAATAGGATCAGATGAAGGTTTTCTTGATGTTACTGGATGCCAAAAACTTTTTGGAAACCCTGTAGAAATAACCAAAAAAATAAAAGGCAAGATCTATGAACAAACTAACTTAACTTCATCTGCAGGCATAGCCCCCAATAAATTTCTAGCCAAGCTTGCTTCAGGATTGGGAAAACCTAATGGCCTTACCGTGCTTGAAAAAAATGAGAAAATAATGAAAAAAATAAGGCTTCTTCCTATCTCTTATATCTGGGGCGTGGGAATGGTGACAGAAAAAGTATTAAAAAATATGGGCATAAATACTATTGGAGAGCTTGCAGATACTCCTCCTGATTTGCTTATATCAAAATTTGGAAAAGCTGGGAAAACCATGCATGAACTTGCAAACGGAATTGACAATAGGAAAGTTGTGCCCAACCGCGAACCAAAATCTGTAGGAAGGGAAACTACGTATAATGAAGATGTAAGTGATATAGGAATCTTAAAATCAACATTGCTTCTATTATCACAAAAAGTGTCCAGGAATTTAAATATTAAGAAATATAGAGGCAAAACATTAACTTTAAAAATCAGGTTCGCTGATTTTAAGACCATTACAAGGAGCAATACTCTGCAAAAATATACCCATAGCATGACTGAGATATATAAGGCCTCTGCCATGCTCTTAAAAAATTCTGACCTTTTAAAGAAAAAAGTAAGGTTAATTGGCATATCTGTAAGCAACCTAAAGCCTGATTACCTTTTAAGTAATAACCTTTTTAACCAGGAATACAAACAAGACAGCTTAACAGATGCAATAGAAAAAATAACAGAAAAATTTGGTGAAGACAAAATAACTATAGCAAAAATTATTCGCAAGGAAAAAGATACCGAAACTTAAATATCTAAGAAAGTTTCAAAACGCTCTTTTAAAGCCCCGCATATAGGGCATTTAGCTGGAGGATTATTTTTAGCACATAAATAACCGCAAACCCTGCACCTGAATACAGGATATTTTGCTTTTATTTCACTTGTGCTCTTTTTATCTTTTTTATTATATCTTCTTTCGGGAATCGACCTAATTTTATCTTTGCCTTCAGCTATTTTCTTATTCACATAAAGTCCGCAATAACAATTGCCATACTTGTCAATATCTTCATCCCTGTAATAACAAGGACAAATTATATCAAGATCTTCATCTTTTTTGCCTGATGCCAATCTGCAAGGACAGGATTGATATCCATACCTTTTCTCATTTAAAAGAATGCCCTCTAATAACTGGCCAGTAAATTCCTTATCAGGGTTTAAATAATACCCAGATTTTCCAGCCTCTTCCTTTTTTTCTAAATATATATCTTTAATTTTTTTATTTCTCTCTTTCATCATTGCTCCTCAAAATAATCCCTAATCTTTTTTTCATCAAATCCCAATATGGTATCTTTACTGTCAATAACCATTGTTGGAAACCCAGCTTTTGGATTATGCTTTTTTAAATTTTTTAAAACAATTTCCCTATCTTCTCCCTTCAATAGGTCTACATCAATATAGCTGTATTCTACATTTAAATCTTTTAAGAGATTCTTGGTCTTTCTGCACCAAATACAGGTGCTAAGCGTATAAATT
>JAGYOJ010000093.1 GCA_018399435.1 Actinomycetota bacterium
CTGCAGCATGCCAGAAGATAAGCGCGCTACCAAAAACATCCACCAGTTGACAGAATTAAAAAGGTGCATGGCAAATATTAATATTGGAATTAAAAATACTGTAGAAACAATACTTAAAATTAATGGATTTCTCAGTTTTGGTTTTATTGACATTCTATACCTTTCTTGTCCAAATTATCAATTCCTGCTTAATGGAAAAAGTATAAAAACTTTTAATTGATTGGAAAAATTATATTATATTGTACTTAAAAAATCTATTTTACATGCTAAATATTACTGCCATTTGCCCATGAAAAAGTTATTTTCTTATTTATTTGCAAAAGTTTTTTATTTGAGTATCATTAAAAATTAAGTTAATAAAGAGGTTTTTATGGCAAAAACAATTGAAGAAATAAACAAAAAAATTAAAGACGGCAATGTAGTTGTTTTAGATGCTGAAGAAATTATTGATTATATAGAAGAAAATGGCGCTAAAAAGGCAGCAAAAGATGTAGATATAGTTACTACTGCCACTTTTGGGCCAATGTGCTCCTCGGGCGCTTTCTTAAATTTTGGGCATTCTGATCCGCCAATTAAAATGAATAAAGTATGGCTTAATGACGTGCCTGCTTATTCAGGATTAGCTGCAGTAGATGTATATCTTGGGGCAACAGAGCTTTCAGAATCAGAAGGAATGAATTATGGGGGCGCCCATGTTATAGAAGACCTTATACAGGGGAAAACCATAAAGCTTAGGGCTACAGCACATGGCACGGACTGCTATCCAAGAAAAGACATTGAAACGTATATTAATAAAGAGACCATTAACCAGGCATATCTTTTTAATCCCAGAAATGTTTACCAAAATTATGCCGTAGCCACTAATTCTTCAAATAAAACTATTTATACTTATATGGGCAAGCTGTTGCCACGTTTCGGCAACGCCACATATAGCAGTGCCGGGCAGCTTAATCCATTATTAAATGACCCTTATTACCGTACTATTGGCATAGGAACAAAAATATTTATAGGGGGAGCCCAAGGATACATTGCCTGGCATGGCACCCAACATAATCCAAACCAGCATAGAATTGCCAATGGCACCACCATTGGGCCCGGGGCAACACTTGCTGTTATTGGAAATATAAAAGAGATGAGCAATAATTTTATAAAAGCAGCTATCTTTCCTGGATATGGGGTAACCATGTTTATGGGCATTGGCATACCTATTCCAGTCCTTGATAAAGAAATGATAGATTTTCTAAAAATAAAAGATGAAGATATTTTCACTATAATAGAAGATTATTCAGTTCAAAGAAGAAACAAGCCAACATACGGGAAGGTAAATTACAAGCAATTAAGAAGCGGGAACATAGCTATTAATGGAAAGAAAGTGCAAACAGGATCCATATCAAGCTATGCAAAGGCTAAAAGTATTGCACAATATTTAGCCAATTTGATTAAGGAGAAGAAGTTTTTTCTAACTGAGCCTGTATCCCAGCTTCCGCAGGATGAGAAGTTTGGCAATCTTGAAATTTTAAGCCAGGAGGAAATCTAATGGCTAAAAGAAAGCTGGTTTTAACTTTCCCTGAAGATATTGTAACCAAGCCAATTACATATAGGCTGGTAAAAGACTATGATTTATCTTTTAACATATTAAGGGCGGAAGTCACACCAGATATGGAAGGCAAAATACTTTTAGAATTAAGTGGGGATATACCTAAAATTGAGGAAGGCATTAATTATCTCCAAGAATCAGGAGTCACTATCCAGGAAGCAGCCAGGGATATTACAGTGGATAAAAAAGAATGCATCCACTGTGGCCTTTGCACATCGCTTTGCATGACCCAATCTCTAACCTTAGATCCTGAAACAAAAAAGCTCTTATTTGATAAAGATAAATGTATTTTATGCGGATTGTGTTCAAACTCATGCCCGGTGGATGCAATAAAATTAAAAATGTAGCTATTCTTCAATTTTTTCAAATTGATCTTTTTCAGCGCCACATTCAGGGCAAACCCAATCATCAGGCAAATCCTCAAAAGAAGTACCTGGTTCAATATCATTATCTGGATCCCCTTCTTCAGGATCATATATATAACCACAAACAAGACATTCCCACTTATCCATATTTAACCTCCATTTTGGATTTTTAATTAAAACTATTATGAATAATAAATTTTTGGTTGTAAATCAATTTCTTTTTATACTTTATAATATAATGTAGAATAAAATAAATATAATTTTCCAAATTAAACATAAATGAATATATATAAGTTAAAACATGTTTCCCTCTTATTTTTTGCAATAGCAATAATATTGCTAATACTTTTGCCATCCCCTAATAATCTTTATTCACAGGATAAAAAAATTACCAGCTTTTATACAACAGAGGTGGAAGGAATAATAGACCCTTCAATATCAAACCATATCAAAAAATCAATAGCTAAGGCTGAAGGTGCTGGCAATGGCCTTATTTTAAAAATGGACACGCCTGGCGGGCTAGAAAGTTCGATGAGAGAGATAATAAAAGAAATGCTTAATACAACAATACCTGTTATTGTATATGTATATCCAGAAGGGGCAAGAGCGGCTTCTGCAGGCGTTTTTATATCTTATGCAAGCGATATTGCAGCCATGCACCCTGGAACCCATATTGGCGCCGCGCACCCTGTTAATTTAGGGGGAGAACAAGTTTCAGAAGATATGTTAGAAAAAGTCACAAATGATTCTGTAGCTTATATTAAAAATCTTGCAGAAAACAATAACAGGAATGAAGAATGGGCAGAAAAGGCAGTAAGGGAAAGCGCATCTATAACAGCCAATGAAGCTTTAAATTTAGGGGTTATTGATTTTACATCAGAAAGCCTTGAAGGAGTATTAGAAAATATTGATGGCTTAGAAATTGAAAAAAAGGGAGAAACAATTATTTTTGATACCTCGGATGCAAATGTAGAAAATATTGAAATAGGCTTTATAACTAAATTCCTTCATATCATTTCAAATCCCAATATAGCCTACATTTTTTTCATTCTTGGCCTTCTTGGTATAATTTATGAATTTTCACAGCCAGGGCTAGGAATATCTGGCGCATTAGGAGTCCTCTTTATAATACTTGGGTTATACGCTTTTAGTATCCTTCCTGTAAACTATGCAGGGGTGGGGCTTATCGTTCTTGCAGTAATTTTATTTATATTAGATGTTGCCCTTGGATTAAGCGGCGTGCTTTCAATTGCGGGCATTGCTTCCATGCTAATAGGCTCCTTTATATTAATTGACACCCAGGCACCTTACTTAAAAATAGCTAGAAGCCTGGTAATAGGCACTAGTATTATAATATCTGCTTTTGTAATAATAGTCATAAGGGCGGTTTATAAAGTGCACAGGCAAAAACCGGTAACCGGTAAATTAGCATTAATAGGGAAGGAGGCAACAGTTTTAACCATGCTTAATCCGGTTGGCCAAGTTAAATTAAATGGTGAAATATGGAAAGCTATATCAATAGACAAGAAAAAAATAAAAAAAGGCCAAAAAGTAATAATTGAATCAACAGAAGGCCTTACATTATATGTAAAAGATAAAAGGAGGTAAGCTATGTATGTAGGCACAGTTGTTATAATAGTCGTGGTAGCTGTTTTTTTACTGGTCCTATTAATCTCAGCTATAAAAATTTTACGGGAATATGAGAGGGGAGTAATATTCAGGTTTGGAAGATTAAGGGGCACAAAAGGCCCAGGAATTTTTATAATCATTCCTTTTGTAGACAAAATGATAAAGGTCGACCTGAGAATCATAACTATGGATGTGCCCCCGCAAGATATCATTACCCGTGATAATGTTCCAGTTAAAGTTAATGCTGTTGTATATTTTAAGGTAATGGATCCTGAAAGAAGTATAGTGGCAATTGAAAACTATATGTTGGCTACTTCACAGATAGCACAGACCACCCTAAGAAGCATAATCGGCCAGGCGGACCTGGATGATTTGCTTTCAAGGAGAGAAAAAATAAACAAAGAGCTTCAGGTTATAATCGATGACCAAACGGATCCATGGGGGGTTAAAGTTTCTACAGTTGAAATAAAAGATGTAGAACTCCCGCAATCAATTCAAAGGGCTTTTGCAAGACAAGCTGAGGCAGAAAGGGAAAGAAGGGCTAAAATAATTAATGCTGAAGGTGAATTCCAGGCATCAGAAAGGCTGGCTGAAGCTGCTAAAGTTTTAAGCACAGCCCCTGTATCTGTACAGCTTAGATTTCTGCAAACCTTAAAAGAAATTTCAGCAGAACAAAATTCTACCATTATCTTCCCGCTTCCCATTGACCTTATTAAAACATTTTTAGATAAAATGGGGGGCCTTAGATAGAAGTTAATCAGCCAGGGTATAATATTTTATTTTACCCTTATTGCTTTTGGCTTTATTAAGGGAGCAACTAATGCATGCAGCTTTTCCTTTATTGCAGGCATTGCTGTTGCTCCCTTCATTTTGATATTCTAATTTTAATTTTCCTTTTTTTACAAGGAAATCTAGCATGCCTTTAAGTGCTGAAGTCTCAATTCCCAGTTTTTTGCTAAAGCTTTTTAATGTCATTGAATTATTTGATTCTTCAAAAAATTTAATTATTTTATCCAACATGGCTAACCTAACCCAAAAAGAATTCCTAATCTAAAGACTATAAAAGATAAAACCCATGCAACAACTAAGCTATAGCCAATGGAAAAAAACATCCATTTATATGAATTTGTCTCTCTTTTTATTGCCGCAATTGTCCCTATGCAAGGGGTATACAAAAGAGTAAATACCATAAAAGTATAAGCCTTAAGAGGGGTCATTAAATTCCTTATAGCATCTGTTAAGCTTCCGCCAGCCCCTTCTGAAACATTTAAAACTACCCCAAATGTTCCGACTACTATTTCTTTTGCAACAAAGCCAAAAAACAGCGCGATGCTTTCAACCCAGCCAAATCCCAAGGGCTTTAATACCGGGCTTATAAATTCTCCTATAATGCCTGCATAGCTTTCCCTGCTTGCATACCCTGCTTCTATGGGGAAAGCCCCCAATATCCAAATAAATACAGAGCCAACTAATATTACAGTGCCCATTTTTTTTAGGAATTCTGAACCTCTTTCCCACATATGTATTACCGCTCCCTTTATAGTGGGCAGCCTGTAAGGGGGAAGCTCCATCACAAAGGGTTTGGACAGACCTTTAAAAAATATTTTATTAAATAATTTGGAGGAAAGTATTGCAACAATTATACCTAAAAAATATAGAGAAAATATAACAAGGCCAGCCCTGGCTCCAAAAAACGCGCCTGCTAAAAGGACATAGATTGGAATCCTTGCACTACAAGATATAAAGGGCGATATCAATATTGTTACAATCCTGTCTTTATTGTCTTCAAGAGTTCTTGTAGCCATTATAGCTGGCACATTACAGCCAAAACCCATTACAAGCGGTATAAAAGATTTACCATGCAGCCCTATTTTGTGCATTATATTATCCATTATAAAAGCAGCCCTTGCCATATAACCGCTATCTTCTAAAAAAGATATAATAAAAAACAATATAAAAATATTGGGTATAAATATCAATACTCCCCCAACGCCCCCTAGAACTCCATCTAAGAGTAAAGAATTTATCCATTGGGGGACGCCCGCAGAAGCCATCATGCCATCAAGGCTTGCTGATAGAAGCCCTAATCCCCTTTCCATCCATTGTTGTATATATCCCCCCACTTGAAAGGTTAATTGAAAAGTTATAAACATCAAAAGCAAAAAAATAGGAATGCCGGCTATCCTACTGGTAATAATCAAGTCTATGCGATCAGAGATAGTCTGCCTATCCATAACTGTATCAAAATAACCAATTTCCCTTAAAAGCCCGCTAATATATCCATATTTCCGGTCAGAAATTTCAATATCTGAATTATCTCCAAAAACTTTTCCAAGATGGCCCTTAATTTTTACAATTAGTTCTTTGGCTTCTCTGTTCTGGGACTGTTTATTTAATTCTTCAACTATTTCATTATCTTCTTCAAGTAATTTAATTGCTGCCCATCTTGGAGCATATTTTTCCTTAAATACTTCAATTTCTTTTAATTTTTCCTCTAAATTTTTTATTTCATGCTCTAATTCATCGCCATAATTGACACCTTTAGGATGAGACTCTTGTGGATTTTCATAAACTTCTACTATCTTTTCTTTTAACTTATCTATGCCTTTGCCAGTGGTCCCCACTGTCGTAATTATAGGAACGCCCAGCAGTTCGCTTAGATAATCAATATCTACGTCTTGTTTTCTTTTCTTAACTATATCATACATATTAAAAACAAATATTAGCTTGGTTTTAAAACCTAATTCTATTAATTCAAGCGCGAGATAAAGGTTTCTTTCCAAGTTTGAAGAATCAATTATGTCAATAACAATATCAGGGCTATTTTCAATAATGTAATCCCTGGCTACTCTTTCATCCATTGACATTGCCGAAAGGCTGTAAACACCAGGCAGGTCTACAATATTGAATTTATAGCCCTTATGGTTTAATAGCCCTACCTTTTTTTCAACAGTTACACCTGGCCAATTTCCAACATGCTGACGGGCGCCAGTTAGGTCATTGAACACAGTAGTTTTGCCTGAATTAGGATTTCCTGCCAAAGCTATATTTATTTCTTTTTCCATAATTTAGGTGCACCTAATAATTAATATTAT
>JAGYOJ010000094.1 GCA_018399435.1 Actinomycetota bacterium
CTGAATTTTGACAGTTTAGAAATTTTTGGAGGCTCTACATTTGAAAAAATGTTGCAGAACAAAATATATAAAAACCCTTTCCAGATTTGTGAATTTATAAAAAACAAGGTTCCGGATGTCCCCTTGCAAATACTTCTGGGGGCAAGAAACTTGGTAGGCCTTGAAATTTATTCTAAAAATATAATAAACAGGTTTATAAAAAAATGTGTAAGCTATGGAATAGAAATTTTTAGAGTTTATGATTCATTGAATGATATTGATGACATTAAATACATATCCCGGGTAATAACAGAAAATGGCGCTGAATGCCAAGGCACTATTATATATGATAATTTAAAAGATTCTGATTTCTATGTTTTAAAAGCAAATGAATTAGAAATATTAGGGTGCAAAAGCATTTGCATAAAAGACGTTGAATCAACCCTTATACCTTCCAATGCTAAAAAAATATTTTCAGCGCTAAACAGCAAAATAGGTATTCCCTCTTTTTTAAGCGTTTATAATATTAGGGGATTGCAGACGCTAAACTGCTATGAAGCCTGCCTTAATGGATGCAAGGGAATTGACTTAAGCCTTATCCCTTCCTCTTATAATGATTATAACCCAACTATATTCCCATTCCTTTTAAGCTTAAAAAATACTAGCATAGACCATAAACTGGATTACCCAAGAATTGTGGAATTATATGAAGATATCAAAAAAAATATATACCCCTATTTAGAGCAAGAGCTATTTTCCTCTAAATATATTTTAAACAGCAAGAGCAAAAGCCTGCTCCCCAAATGGCTAATTTCTTCTATTAACAAACAGCTTAAAGAGATAGGAGAAATTGAAAATATTGATATAGTTTTAAAAGAAATATTAAAAGTAAAAAAAGAACTGGGAAACCCTTCCCTTTCCACCCCAATAGGCCAGATAATTGGTAGCCAAGCTATACTTAATACGATAATTTCTGATAGCCGCTGGGAGATAACAAGCGATGAGATTAATAAATTTTTAGCTGGCTATTATGGAAAACCGCCTGAAAATATTGATCCAAAAATTAAAGAAAACTTACTTAATAGCATAAATAATAAAAATTATGATATCAATAACATCCCTGATATTTACGGGCAATGCGAAAAGGAATTAAAAGGTCTTACCCAAAAAGAGGAAGATATATTAAGTTACTGTTTTTTCCCGGAAAAAACTAGAAATTTCCTGGAAACAAAAAAAGAGCCAAAAACATCAGTTAAAGAAACTGATACTGCAACCGGGCAAATATCTTCCAGAAATCTGGAAAGGATAAACCTAAAGAAGCTAAGGGAAATAACTGATTTAGTTGAAACAAGCAATATTGACAGTATTAGTTTAGAAATTGATGGAGTCAAAATAAAGGTTAATAAATCAAAGCAGCAAGTAAAGGGCAAAGAGCTGCAAACAGAACAGCAGCCTGATAAAAAAGAAGATAAAATAAATATAATTGAAATAAAATCCCCAATTGTTGGAACTTTTTACAGGGCCCCCAATCCAGATTCGCCCCCATTTGTTAAAGAAGGGGATTCAGTAAAAGAAGGCGATACCTTGTGTATTGTAGAAGCAATGAAATTAATGAATAAAATTAATTCAGATTACACTGGCACCATAGATAAAATATTAGTAAAAAATGAAGACCCCGTGGAGTTCGGGCAAACAATTATGCAAATAAAAAAAGAGGAATAAATGTTTAGAAGAATTCTAGTAGCAAATAGAGGAGAAATAGCAATAAGGATTATTAGGGCTTGCAAAGAATTAGATATTGAAAGTGTAGCAGTTTATTCTACTGCAGACAGCAATTCAATGCATAAAGAACTTGCAGATAAAAGCATCTGTATTGGGCCACCTATCGTAAATAAAAGCTACTTGAATATAAGTAATATTATTGGAGCAGCAGAAGTTACAAACTGCGATGCCATACATCCAGGATATGGATTTTTATCAGAAAATCCCAAGCTTGTAGAAAAATGCAAAGAAACAGATATTGTTTTTATTGGGCCTCCCGTTAATTCAATAAATCTTGCAGGGAATAAGTCAGAAGCAATAAAAGTAATGAGGAAAAATAAGATTCCTGTAATACCTGGCTCTATTGGCAATGTTACCAATATTAGAGAAGCCTTAAAAGTTTGTAAAAGAATTGGTTATCCAGTTATTCTTAAAGCTTCTTTTGGCGGAGGCGGGAAGGGAATGAGAATTTGTAATAGTAAAAAAGAGCTTAGGGATTATCTACCTATAGCAATTTCTGAATCAAGGTCTGCTTTTGGCACTGAAGAAGTTTATTTAGAAAAATATATTCCTAAACCCAGGCATATAGAATTCCAAATTGTTGCTGATAATTATGGTAATATTAGATGCTTGGGGGAAAGGGAGTGTTCAATACAAAGAAGGCATCAAAAACTAATAGAAGAAGCTCCAGCCAATAATTTATCTGATAGGACTAGAAAGCAAATGGCTGCTATGGCAATCAGGGCAGCAGAAAGCATAAACTACAAAAATGTTGGAACTATAGAATTTTTAGTTGACCAGGAAGAAAATTTTTATTTCATAGAGATGAATACAAGGATACAGGTAGAACATCCTGTAACGGAAATGGTTACAGGAATGGACTTAGTAAAAGAACAAATAAAAATGGCCGCTGGCGAAAAAATTAATAATAATTTGAAAAATTATAAAATAAATGGCAAGGCAATAGAATTTAGAATAAATGCTGAAGACCCTGATAATAATTTTTCGCCATGCCCTGGCAGAATAACTGATTATTTTATACCAGGTGGCCCAGGGGTAAGAATTGATACCTATATCCATTCTAATTTTAACATATCTCCCTTTTATGACTCCCTTCTTGCAAAACTTATAATCTGGGGTAATGATAGAAAAGAAGCTATTGCAAGGTCTAAAAGGGCCCTTGAGGAATTTAAGGTGGAAGGGATAAAAACAACAATACCATTCCATAAAAAAATTTTAGATAATAAGAATTTTCTTTTAGGAAATATCCATACCCATTTTATTGAAGAAGAGCTGGGGGTCTAATTTACCATTATCTTATTTGCCATGCCTCTTCCAATTGCAAGCCTGTAATTCCTTATTGCTAAAATAATGGGGCCTAATATGTTTTTATTTACTACCCGTACTTTTGTGCCTGGAACTAAACCTAAGTCTGCTAGCTTTTTTCTAATTCCATAACCGCCCCTTATTTCGATTACAGTTCTTTCAGTATTTGGTTTTAAACTTGTTAAAGGTATTAAATTTTCCATAATTTTAGGCATGCTTAACTTTTTATTTTATTTTAACTAGTTTAGAATAAAAGTCAATCAAATTAATTTCTAAGTGCTATTTTTTATATACGGAAAATACATAAAACCAAAGGAGTTTAATGGATAACCCCTTTGGTTTTAAATTAAATCACAATACACAAAATTTAAGGCCGCGGATAAAGCCCTGCAGATTTTACAATTTCTGGCACCATCTCTTCCCATTCAATAGCCATTATATGTGTTCCATAAACTCCTTCAATTTCTTTTAGCTGCTGTATTGTTTCTATTGCAATTTTTATTCCTTCTTCTGAAACTTTCTCTTTAGGAACTTTAGATAGCCTTTCAATTATACTATCAGGGACATCCATGCCAGGAACCTTGTTTTTCATGTACTTAGCTGCGCCAATAGATTTTATTGGCGTTACCCCGCCTAATATTTTTACTTTCTCATGCAAGCCAAGATCCCTTATTTTTTCCATCCATTCCTTAAATTTATTAATATTAAAAATACATTGTGTTTGTATAAAATCTACTCCCTGCTTTATTTTTTTGCTCAGCCTTTTAATCCGCATCTCAAAAGGATCTGCAAAAGGATTAGCTGCCGCACCAATGAATAGCTCTGGAGCTACATCCATTTTATCTCCGCTTTCAAATTGTTTATTATCCCTCATGTCCTTTACAATCCTGATAAACTGTATAGAATCTATATCCCATACTCCCTTGGCTTTGGGGTGGTTTCCGAAACTAATATGATCGCCAGTCAGGCATAAAATATTTTTTATTCCTAATGCTGCTATGCCTAATATATCCATTTGCAAGGCTATACGGTTTCTATCCCGGGTAGTCATTTGCACTATTGGCTCCAGGCCTTCTTCTTTTGCAATTAGGCAAGTGGCCCAGCTAGCCATCCTCACAACAGCTGTTTGGCCATCTGTTACATTAAAAGCATCAATATATCCTTTAAGCATGTTGGCCTTCTTTTTAATTATTTTACTATCAACACTTGGTGGTGGCCCAATCTCTGCAGTCACAGCAAATTTTTTAGAATCAAGAACCCTTTTTAAATTACTATTTATTTCCATTTTTTTCCTTTCTAAATGCCTAATGATTCTATTACTTTTTTTGTACGGGCAAGATGTTTATGTATATCCAATGGCTCTCTTTCAAAAATTCTTGGCGTTACTGATTTGCTCCAATCATGTGGTTCATTAAAATTATCTATATTTTCATATTGGCCAATTTTTTTCAGGCGCTCATATATAAGATACCAGGCACAATCTTTTTCAGGGTCAACCTCACACTTTCCATCTGTTCTCGTTCCTCCGCAAGGCCCATTAAGCAAACCCTTTGCACATTCAGTCAAGGGGCATATTCCTGCAGTTCTTCCCATTACGCACTCACCACAAGCCTGGCATTTTTCCATAAATTTACTTGGTCCGCCTCCAGAAACCCCCATGGCATTAATAGCGGGATAAAATGGTTTTACTATATCCATATCTTCATCTAAAATCTGCCTTACAGTCTGAAGGCCATCACCACAACTCATCATAAGGACAGCATCACAATTTTTAAAATCTTTTTTATGCTTTTCAATAAACATTGAGCTAAATGGTTTGTAGCAAGCAAACACTGCAAATGGAAGTGTTATTTTTTTTACATCTTTCCCCTCCTTTACTAAAATTTCTTCCATAATATCTACTTCTTCTACCCCTCCAGTATGAAATACTGTAGAGCAGCCACCACATCCCATAATTACCACTTTTTCCTTGCCTTCCAAAGATTCAAGTATTTCTGGCATTGGTTTTTGGGCTTGACCCATCATTTTTTACCTCCTCGTATAATAAGTTAATAAAATATTTGTTAATAAATACTAGCAATATAAAATAAAATATATAACTAAATAAAGCTAAGCAGAAAGACAAATTGCTCCTCCTTTTGGCTGCTAACTGCAGACCAATTACTTTAGACTATTGCTTTCTTGCTACTAACTACAAAACAAATTATTAGAATGGTTTTTAACTTAAGATAATTTAAGTACCAATAATAACGAGGCTTTTTTTGGTAGTTAGAAGATAAGAAAACTGCTTGGCAAATGTAAACTCATAAAAGAAAGGACACTAAAATGGCTAAAAAGGCATATGTAGGAATCGACCTTGCTAAAGGAAGTTCTGTAGTTGCTGTAGTAGATGAAAATGGAGAAGATATAACCCGCCCCTTTAGCATAAAAAACTCTGTGGCTGGTACCGGTAAAATCCTATCCAAGCTTTCTGGCTACAAGAAGGAAAATATACTCTGCGGCATGGAAGCAAGCTCTAACTACTGGGAAAATATGCTCTCATATTTTAAGCAAAGAGACATCCCTTGCCTGCTTATAAACCCTTTCCAGGTAAAAAAGTATAGGGAAGCTATTGGAAAAAGGATTAAAACTGACAAGGTTGATGCAGAAGCTATTGCTTAAGCTTATCAGGGGTAAGATTTACGGCAGTATCTATATCTCTGATGATACCGTACTGGAGCTAAGGGAACTTGTTAGGATAAAGTATTCTTTTTAAGAGAAGGGTAGGTGATTTAAAGAAAAGCGTAAAATCTCTTCTTCACGTGGTATTTTGCCAGTACACCAAGTCAATCTCTTATCCCTTCTCCAAAGTATCTACTGATATTTTAACAAGATTTCCCACTGCTTCTACATATGGCAAAGAAGGCAAGTATGTCAAAGCTTGTTAAAATCTTTAGAAGATACCAGGGATGCAATTTTGGCCCTGATAAGGCAAAAGAGCTTATAGCGGCTGCAAAGGATAGCTTCTACTCCGGTAGGGCATACAAGGCAAGAGGTACGGCTCTTTCCATGCAGCTTGAAGAGATTACCTCTCTGTCTGCCAAAATAGCCGATATTGAAGATGAGATAGCCTCAATCCTAAAGCCTGACGGCCCTGAAGGGGGAAGCTCTGCCTATGATATCCTAAACTTAAATTAAAGGTGTAGGAATTGGTACCATTGCTGCCTTTCTGGCCTATATTGGTGATGTAGGAAGGTTTTCCTCTTCAGATAATGTTATCTCCTATATAGGATTTTATCCTAATATATTTTAAGTAAGGAGATTACAAAAAAGATCATCCAACAATTCAAAAAGCAGGACCAAAAGAGCTTCGCTATATGCTATACCTTTCAAGTGTTGCGGCTATAAAGCATAACAGCCAGCTTAAAAAATACTACCATGATAAGGTATCGGCTGAAATGCCTGCTAAAAAAGCTATAATAAAGGTAGCAGTAAAACTTGCCAGGATGATGTACTCAATGCTTAAAAACAAAGAGCACTATAATCCTTCCCGGGTATTACGGCCTCCCATCTGTGCCGCTCAGCTGCTTAACCTATTTAGTTTTCAA
>JAGYOJ010000095.1 GCA_018399435.1 Actinomycetota bacterium
ACTAGCATTGATATAGTCCCCAACACATCTGCCTCGCAGCCTGCAACAATTCCAGAACTATTAAGAAGCGAGTTTATGAGGCAGGCAACCATTTCTTTTAAAGGCATGAGTTTTGGCCAGCAAGAAAAAGCTACTGCAGAATATCTTTGGTCTTTGCAGATATTTTTAGTAGCCAAATACATCTTAACTGAATCCATTACCTTCTTTTTTGAAACTCTTTGAATTTTACAGTCCATGTTATCAAATACTTTCCGGGCTTCGCTGTCCTTAATTTTTTCTGCAGCTGCAATAACATCTTCTACTTCATAATCCCTTACCACATCAACTCCAAGATTTTTATAAATCTCTCTTGGCTCAACCATGTGGTTTATGTGCCCGTCAGCTAATTTGCCAATCTGGCCAACCCTGGCATTCCTTAATTTAATTAACGCATTTAAGGCTTTTATAGTTATTTCAAATCTTGGCATAAAATAATCAGAATCAATATCTCCAAAAAACCATTTAACTTTCCTAGGATGGCCTTTAAAGTTATGCTTGGATATTCCCGCATTCTGTTCCATGTTTACAAAAGAAGCCAGTGGCATTGGCCCGGTTTTTCTTGGCTCTTCGATTGCCCATAGCCCGACCTTATCAGTTGATTTCATAATTTCATATACAAAATCTCCTACTATATAAGCAGGGTGGAAAAGCAGGAGAAAATCAATATTTTCTCCTATAAGCATGTCCCTCACTTTAATAGCAGAATTTAGGTCCCTTATTATAGTGTCGCAGCTAAAAAGCTCAAAATCCATTTTTTTGCCTAATTCTTTTAGCTTCTTTTGATATTCTGAAAATTTTTTTAATCCTTCATCTGAAAAACCTTCCATAAATCCAGTAACAAAACCAATCTTTAATTTTCCCATTTTTACCTCCACAAAATCTTTACTTTTAAATATTTAAAAATTACTCATTAATTTGCTTGCCATCAACAAAATCAAAAACGCATTTAAGGTCTTTTACAGGTTTATCTTGTCCATATTCAGGCTGGGTGTCCATAAAATCTTCTGTAGCCTTATTCCACCTTTCCTGGGATTTTTGCTTTCCCAGGTAATCAAAAGATTTTTTTAAATCCGGGCTTTCAACATATACTATTGCATTATTCTCCAACATATATATTTTCATCTTTTTAATATCAGCATTATCTATATTTTCTAAAACTTCTTTCCAAACATTGCCCTTTTTATGTATATTTTTATAATCCTCTATCTTATCCTCTTTTATTTTCATAACAAAACATGTGCTTTCCATAATTCCTCCTCTATAGTAAATCTTTTTCCTTATAATATTTTCTGGCTTTATCTAAAATTTTATCTATTTCTTTATCTGCTTCTGGATCCATTGGCATTGGCTTATGAGTATCAAGTATATGCTGCATTCTTTCTTTTGCTTTTTCTATTAAATCTTTTTTGCCTGAACTCTTCCATTCTGGATAAGAAAGCCTGTCAGCTACCTTTGGCATGAAGTATTCTTTTTTCCACCACTGCCTGGTGTGGGTCTGGTTTATAAAAGTGCCTGGAACTGGCCCAACTTTATTTATCAGGTCAACTGCCATAGTATCTTCAGACACTTCAAATCCCTCTATGGTTTTGCCTATAATATTGGCCACATCATCATCAATTACTGATAGGAGGGGGTTATAAGAAAGTTCTGCAGTAACCCCGCCGTGGAATACAATCATATTAGCCCCTGAAAGGGCTGATGCCATTCCAACATGCACTTTTTCATAGGCGCTTTGATAATCAATAAATTTTGAATAAGGAAAAGCAGACCCTGTATTATTTGTAGGTATCTTATAAAGGTCATGCCATATCTGGTTAAAAGCCATCTGGTGCAGGCTAGCTCCTAGCGAGCAGAAAAACAGATCTCCGCTTTCCATATTCATTGGAGTTACAAAGTCATTTGCTATAATGCCAATTCCAGGCCTAATACATTGTATCAAAACTATAGCGGCCAAAAGCTCTGCGCTATTGCTAATTGTTGAACCAGCAATAGTAACTGGCGCTGTACCCCCCATGACTGAGCCTGCAGCAATATATATTGGAAAATTTGCATCAGCATATGCAAAAGCTGCATTTATGGCATCCTCTGAATATGAAAGAGGCGCAGCTGCCTCCATATTTCCCAATAACTCTTGACCTGCTACCTGCGCAATTTGTATTTCCCATATAAATGTATCTGTCGCCTGGGCTCCCCTGGTTATTTTAGTAGAGTTTCTTAACCTATTTGCAAGACTCACTGAACACAGCATTACAGGCTCTACGCCTTCAATTTCAAAGTAAGGGGTATAAGCAGAATACAGGTCTATACTATCCAATGCATCGCTTATCCTAACTGCCTGGTTGTTTTCTTCCATTGTAGGTACCCTTACTTCCCCGGTTTCAATATCTGATAACCTTGCCCCTAATGAAGACATAAAATATAGCGTATTGCCCCCTATTAGAAGATTGTCTTTTGGGTTCCTTGAACGGACTAAAAAATTAGAAGGGCATTTTTTAATTGATTCTTCTACCAAAGAGCTAGGCATTTTAACAATTCTAGAATCAAAATCTACCTTACAGCCATTATTTTTAAGTAATTCCAATGCTTTTTTAGACTCAAATTTACAGCCAGTTTCTTCTAAAACTTCTAAAGTTCTTTTATGTATAGTTTCAACTTGTGAATCAGTTAATACTCTTACAGGCTCAAATTTTCTTGTAAATCCTCTTCTCATATTCACTCCTTTATCCCCAGTAGCCTTTTTGAAATCTTTACTCCTTCTGGAGCTGTAGCGCCATATCCATCAGCGCCAATAGAATCAGCAAATTCCTGGTTTATCGGGCTTCCCCCTACAATTACTTTTACCTTATCCTTAAGCCCTGCTTTCTTTAAGCCTTCTATTACATTTTTTTGCTCATTTGCTGTAGTGGTAAGAAGGGCTGACATGGCTAAAAGGTCTGGGTTTTCTTTTTTTATAGAATTTAGAAATGTTTCTGCTTTTACATTTATGCCCAGATCTATTACTTCAAAGCCTGATGCAAATAAAAGAGTTGAGACCATGCCTTTTCCTATGGAGTGTATGTCTCCAAATACTGTGCCTATTATTACTTTTCCCAGGCTTTTTTGCGTCTGGCCTTTTTTCTCAATCTCAGCATTTATTATAGGAAGCGCTTTTTTTAATACTTCAGAAGCGCATACAAGATCAGGCAGAAAAAGCTCTCCTTTTCCAAATTTATCCCCTACCTCTCTTATGGCAACAGTTAAGGCTTTTGCAGCTTCTAGGGGATCGATGCCTTCATCTATTGCTTTTTTAGCAAGGCCTTGGGCGCTATCTACATCAAAGTTTAGAACTAGGCTTTTAAGATCCTCGAGGATATCAGCCATTTTTTTCCTTCCTCTTATTGATAAATTATTTATACAAGTGCTTTTAAAAAATAACAAAAAAACGTTTTTATGTCAATAATATTAAACTATTTGTTTTAATTTTATCAAATTTTTATATTATCTTCAGCTGGATAGCTAACAGAATCTCTTATAATTAATTTGGTCGGCAATTTAATATTTATGTCATCAATATTCTTTTTTTCAATAATATCTATCAATAAATTCATTGCCTTCTTGCCCATTAATTTTTTTGGTTGTTTTATAGTAGTTAGCAATGGATCTAAAAAATTTGAAAAATATACATTGTCAAAACCAATAACTGAAATATCTTCCGGTACCCTCAACCCAGATTTTTTTAAAGCTTTAATTAGCCCAAACGCATTTACATCTGATAAAGTTACAAAAGCGGAAGGTAGCCTATGTCCTTTTATAAAATTTTTCATAACATCATAAGTTCTATCAGTCTCTTTTAATCTTAGAGATTCATCTATTATTATATATTCTTCTTTTACGGGTAAATTATTTTTTTTCAAACCCTCTATATAGCCTAGATATCTTTTTCTAGTAGTAGTTTGCCCTTCTGTGCCAAAGGTTACATACCCTATATTTTTATGGCCAAATTTACACAAATAGTCCACTGCCTTGATCATTGCTTCTTTATTATCTATTAAAACTGAAGGTATATTTTTATTATTTAATTCCCTATCCGCAACTACTACCGGCAAACCCTTTTTATGGATTCTTTCAACCAGGCTATTATTATCATAACCACTTATAAATATTAAGCCATCTATAAATTGGCTAAGAAGAACATTTACTTGCCGGTTTTCTTCCTCTTTGTCATAAAATGTGCACCCCAGTATTAGAACATAGCCCCTTTTTCTGGCTACTTCTTCCATGCCTTTTATTACATGTGAACCAAAAGGATTAGATATGTCTTGAAGTATTACACCTATTGTTTTGGTTTTTTTTGTCCTAAGGCTTCTTGCTATAATATTTGGGCGGTAACCTAATTTTTTTATAGCTTTCAATACTTTAAATGAGGTTTTTTTTGTAACCATTCCTTTTTTGTTTATAACATTAGATACAGTAGAAATGGCTACACCAGCTTCCTCGGCAATATCTTTTATTGAGGGCGCTTTGTTTTTTCTTTCCAAGTTATTTTATGTTATTAATAAATAATTATATAATAACATAAAAACGTTTTTTTAAAAGCATTATTATAATGCTGCCATTGGGTGGCAGCATTATTTTTCTCTCTTATTTCTTTAAAACTTTCTTTCTTTTCTCTACATGTTCTTCAATTTCTTGCATTGAATCAGAAAACTGATCAGCTGTAAATTTAAATGCCGCTTGGTCTACAAAATCATTTATATCAATACCATACTCATCATAGCCTTCTTTAAAGTAAGGAATTTTTAATAATGTTTGTAATATATCATTAGGCACCGGCTCATCCATTTGCTTAAATATGTCTTTTTCTTCACATATTTTCATAAAGTCTGCCTGCATGCCCGGATTTATAGTATAAACCATATTTCCGCCAGCAACTTTTTCTATATGGTATACACAATCAGGCTCAGGCCCTACCCTTGCGGAACATAATAGCAATTTGGATAGATATTCATTTTCGGGATCATTTAAGATTTTATGCGCTTTTTTAGCAATTGCTATCCCAGTCCATCTTCTAAGCTCATCAGTTATTTCGATTCCAACAGATTTTGCGCTCTCATCATAAGCTTCCCTATCTTCAAACCTTCCAATCATTATAGTAATAACTGAACGCCATTGAGAATAATCTACTCCCCACTCTTTTCCTCTCTGATGGCCTCTTTTAACAGCTTCTGCAACCTGTACTACCTGGGGCACATCAAATACTAAAGTTGCATTGGTGGGAATGCCAATTGAGGTAAGCATCTCTATTACATAAATGCCCTCCTTTGAGCCTGGGCATTTAACCATTATATTTGGTGAAACTTTCTTTAAAGTTAAAGCTTGCCATAACATTTCTTTAATGTCTGTTACCAGCCTTGGGTCTACCTGTGCGCTAACATAGCCTTTAGTATAATTTGACTTTTCAAAAGATGGCAGATAGAGTGCCGCACCCCTTTTAGTTATTTCTTTATATACTTCCCAAGCAAGCTCATAATTGCTTTTCTTAGGGTTATCTTTAATTATCTGATCTACTATCGGATTAACTTTGTCAGGAATTAAATCTAGGACTTTTCTAGTTAATCTTGGATTTGTGGTAACGCCGTCATATAAAACATTACCGGGATTCTCAGGATCAAACAATGTTTTCACTCTCTCCTGGGTTAGATCCTTTATCTCCTTTGGAGCTTTTTCTATCATTTCTTTAGCCCAGCTTTCAAAAACAAGGGGTGATGAATCCCACCATATCTCCATCTCTTCTGATGATTCAGACAGCCTATGTATAGCTGACTTTTTATATTTTGCCATAATTAATTACCTCCCATATTTTTAACTAAACTCTTTTACTGCTTTTACTATGTCTTTTTTATGCGGAATACTTGCTTGTTCTAAAGTAGAATTATAAGGAATAGGCGTATTAAGTCCAGCAACAATTTTAACTGGAGCATCTAACCAATCAAAAGCTTGATTGTTTACCTTTGCGCAAATATCAGATGCAATACTGCCCCGCTCGCAAGCTTCGCTAACAACTACTAGATGATTTGTCTTTTTAACAGAATTTATAAGAGCTTCTTCATCTAATGGCACAAGAGTTCTAGGATCTATAACTTCACAGCTAATTCCATCTTTTTCAAGCTCCTCTGCTGCCTTTAGGGATTCAAATAACATATTTGAATAAGCAAATATAGTTACATCAGTTCCTTCTTTTTTAATGTCGGCCTTGCCAAAAGGTATGGTATATTCTTCTTCTGGAACTTCCCCCTTGTTTAGATAAATCATTTTTTGTTCTATAAACATAACAGGATTATTATCCCTAACCGCAGTTTTTAGTAAGCCTTTTGCATCATAAGGGGTTGCAGGCATTACAACTTTTAATCCTGGAACATGATAAAACCAAGCTTCCAGGCTTTGCGAGTGTTGCGCTGCCACTCCTCTTCCAGCTCCTCCCTGGGTCCTAAGCACTAAAGGCACATTTAGGCTATCGCCAGTCATATATCTAATTTTTGCTGCCTGGTTAACAATCTGGTCCATTGCAAGAGTTGTAA
>JAGYOJ010000096.1 GCA_018399435.1 Actinomycetota bacterium
TGGAGTATAATTTATGCTAGGTGAAATAATACATATTTTACAGAATCCAATTTTTGGAAGGCTATATAATACATATACCATATAAAATATGTATTATAATTAAAGTTAAATAAATAATTAAAAGAGACAAGATATGAAAGTTGGGGTTTTAATTGGTACTGGGGTGTAAAGGTTTGCTAGAGTTTCACCTACTAAAGAAATTACAAATAGGTTAATTAAACATGTGATAGGGTCCTTTTATTATTCAAGTAGAGACGACCAGAGCAAATTATTTGCGCTTAGCAAAAAAATAAATTGTATAAATAAAATTATTTATAGGTTATAAATTTCATATATCCTATAAAAACTAATCTATTCTCTTATTTATTACTTTTATTTCCCTATAAAGAAATATCCCTGAAAGAATAGCAGATATAAATACAGCTATTGGCCAGGCAGTAAAAACTCCTATGATTCCCATAAACACCGGGAGTATGTAAAACAAAGGTATTAAAAGCAATATATATGAAAGATTTATAAACAGAGCCTGCCTTGCTTTTCCAATAGCCTGGAAAAAGGACCTTCCTATTATAAAGAAACCCCTGAAAGGAAGAAGAGCAGCCATTATCATTAGGGGGACTATACCGGTGGCAATAAGATTCTTATCATTTGAGAATACAGAAAGCAGCACATCTGGGATTATAAGGATAGTAATAAATATGATTAAAAGAAGTGTAATTACCCACAGTGATGCTTCGCCCAGTACTTTCTTTACTCTTCTTAGTCTTACTGCGCCATAATTGAAACTGGTAATGGTAGAGAAACTAAAATTGATTCCAAATACCGGGCGTAGCGATACCAGTATAATCCTTTGTCCTATACCAGCTATAGCAAGATACATCTCATTTCCGTATTTTAATATAAGGGTGTTTAAAAGTATGTATATTATGCTGGAAGTTATCTGCTCTAAAAATGATGAAAAACCAATTTTTAATATTTCCTTGGCTAGCCTTATTTTAAAAATAAATATCTTAAACTTTAACCTAAAAATTGTTTTTGCAAAAAGAAAATATAATACAACAATCACAAACATTATAAACTGGCTTAAACTGGTAGCAAGCGCAGCTCCCTTTACCCCCATGTCCATTATAAAAATAAAAATATAGTCCAGTGTTATATTTAAAATTGCTCCAGCTATCAGGGGGTAAATAGCTGCGCGTTCCATACCTTCGGCCCTTATAATCTGGCTGGAAATAAAAGAAAGGGTAAAGAAGAAAAAGCCTATTACTAAAATAGAGAGATACTGCTCTGCATATCCGGAAACAATTTCATCTGCCCCAAATAATCCCAGGATACTATCTTTAAATATATAAAGAAATATGCTCATTGGTATTATTATTACAAGATTTAGGATAAAGGCATTGCCCATGGTAGATATTGCCCTGTTTTCATTACCGGCTCCAAGAGCCCGGGAAATAATAGATGCTGAGCCTATGCCAATCATGGTAGCAATTGAGAGAAATACCATCATTATGGGAAGTATGAGGGTAATAGCTGCAATTCCCATTGGGCCTACACCTTTCCCCACAAAAATGGTATCCACAAGATTATATATTGAAGCTACAATCATCCCAATTACTGTAGGGAGGGAAAACCTAAAGAGTAGCTTTCTAAGGTTTTCATTTAAAAGCCTGTGTTTTTTAGAACCCATATATAATTCCTTTAAATATTTAAGCCTTAATACAATCCAACTATTATAACATACAAAAATAAGGCATTATTATATTTTTGAACACTTGATATTATCTTCAAATTCTTAGATTTTAATTTAATAAAAGCCCAATGAATGGTAATATTTATAAAAATATTAAAAAAAATATTAACCGGAGGACAAATGAAAGAATTACCTGAAGAAGTAAAAAAAGCATGGGACAATAGGAAAGGCCCAATTGTATTTACTACAGTAAACAAAGAAGGAATACCTAATAGCGTTTATGCTACATGCGTATCAAAATATGATGACAGCACCATTGTTGTTGCCAATAATTACTTTGATAAAACAAAGAAAAATATTTTTTCAGGCAGCAAAGGATCAATTTTATTTATTACAGAAGATGATAAATCTTATCAAATAAAAGGGAATATTGATTACCATACAGAAGGTAAAATATTTGAAGATATGAAGAAATGGAACCCCGAAAAGCATCCTGGCCATGCAGCAGCAGCGCTGGAAGTAGAAGAAGTATATTCGGGCTCTAAAAAGCTTCTATAATATTTAAAACCGGGTAAGCATAAGCCATACATTAATAAAGATTCATGGTAAAATAAATATAAATTTATAAATAAATTTTAATAATTATGGCTAGAATGATACCCTCATATCTATCCAAAGAAGTAAAAAGCTCTGGAGAAAAAGAAATCTTTGAGCTTTTTAATAATTCAAATAATACTGAAGGATGGATAGTGCTCCATTCCCTTAATCTTCCCCAGATGATAGATAGCCCCCATAAAGAGATTGACTTTGTTGTCTTGGCTCCTGGTTTAGGGATATTTTGCCTTGAAGTAAAAGCAGGAGGAATAAGCGTAGAAGATGGAATATGGTCTACAACCGATAGGTATGGAAGGGAATATAAGCTTGCCAAATCTCCATTCCAGCAAGCTGAAGACGGAATGCATAGCTTGCTCAATATTGTAAAAAACAGGTTTAGCATAAGAGAAAAAGAATCCAACCTGCTATTTAGCTATGGGGTAATGTTTCCTTATATAGATTTTAGTTTTGAGGGCATAGAGGCAGAAAGATGGAGAGTTTTTGATGAGAGGTATAATGGAAAAATTGATGAATACATTAAAAACCTGTCAAAAAATAGCTGTAAATTATACCAAAAATGCATATGGTTTAATAAAAGCAGTTCATTGCCCACAGAAGCTGATGTAAAAAACTTAAAATATTTATTTAGGCCAAATTTTGAAAAATGCATCATACCTAAAAAACAGCTTAGAAATGCAATTACAAAAATATCAAAATTTACAGAAGAACAGTATTCATGCCTCGATAATATTGGATTAAATAAAAGAATACTTTTCCAAGGAGCTGCAGGCACAGGAAAAACTATAATAGCAGTTGAGGCAGCAAAAAGAAGTTTTTGTAAGTCAAATAAAACGCTTTTTATATGCTTTAACAAGCTATTAGGTGAATGGTTAAGGTATCAGTTAAAGGATTACTATTATAAGGATATTGGGTGGATAGGAACATTCCATAGTTACTTAAGAAGCATTGTAGATAATGACAGAGGCTTAAAAGATAGATATGGGGAAACTGATAAATACTATAAAGAAATTCTTCCAAATGAAGCTAAGAAAAAAATAAGGGATGGTTATATAGAAAAATTTGACAGGTTAATAATAGATGAAGGCCAGGACCTAATAAAAGAAGATTATCTTGAAATATTAGACCTATTACTAAAAGGGGGCTTGAGGGTTGGAAAGTGGAATATTTTCTGTGATTTTGAAAAGCAAAATATATTTACAGAAGATTGTACAAAAGAAAAAATGTTAAATATTTTAGAATCCAGGGCCAATTTTTTTAATTACCAGCTTAATACTAATTGTAGGTCTACTAAACCTGTAGCAGAAGAAATCTCAAACATCTTCCATGTAAATTACACAAGGACTTTACCTGAAAATATTAATGGCATACAGGTAGATTACGAGTCCTATGGAAATGAAAAAACTGAAAATGAAGTACTGGAAGATGTTTTAAGGAATTTAAAAGAACAAAAAATAGAGCCTAAAGATATAACAATTCTATCATCCCACAGGGCCGATACAAGCAAATCTATCATAAAGGATTTTATTAATCTTCCAATATACAGGAAAGAATATAATATTATAGATTTTACAGATAATCACCCATTGTATTTAAATAGAAATTCTATAACCTTTGGCACTATTTATAAATTTAAAGGCATGGAAAACTCTTATATTATCCTTATTGATTTGGCAAAGGACCTAAACAGGTATAGGCATTTTAATAATAAGGACCAACTATTAAAAAGGTTTGATAACTTATTATATGTTGGAATGACCAGGGCCAGGTTTGGGCTTATAGTTATTGCAGATAAAGCTATGCTTGATGAGTTGAAAAGATTAAAAAGTAAATAGTTATGGGAAATATTGAAATACATAAAAACATAAGAGAGAAAAAGAATAAACTCTTTTCACTGAAAGATAAACTTGCAGAGCTTATATTTAGAAAAGACCATCTCCTATTTACAAAGAAAAAGAATTTGGAAGCATTATATATATTAAAGATTGGAAAGTTTGAATATGAGCTGCTTAAGTCTGAATGTAAGGTAGCCAGGCTTAAAAGAAAAATTGAACTTATGCAGGTAAATGTAAATAAAGGGTCAAAAATTAATTTAAAAGAAATTGAAAAGACTTTGGATAAGGAATATAAAAAATGGGAAGAAGAGATTAAAAAGAAGGTAGAGAAGATGCTAAAAGCAGATAGCAGGTTAAAGTCTTTGCTTTCTGCTGGGGAAAGTAAATTATTGCGTGATTTGTACCGCAAACTGGTAAAAATATTGCATCCTGATATAAATAAAAATATGAGCAAAAAAGAAAAGATACTCTGGCAAAGGCTTCAAGATGCTTATAGAAATGGGGATTTAGAAGAAATGAAATTAATAGATATGCTTGCAGAAAAAAAGGGCAGGATAGAGGAGGAGAAAAGCCAAAACCTTGATAATATTATTGTTGATTATGGAAAAAAGATAAGGAAACTCTCCGATGAAATAGTAGAGATTTTAAGCAGTTTTCCATTTGATATAGAGGAAAAATTAAAGGATAAGAACTGGGTAAAAGATAAGGTAGCAGAATATAGAAAAAAGATAAATGAGAAGGAAAAGTATATTAAAAATTTAGAAAAAGTGGTAGATGAAATTATTTTAAAAAACATTGCTACTGGCAGTAAGGAAATTGAAAGTTAGGTATTATGGGTGATTTAATTCCAATAGACCCAAACCTTATATCCATACTTAAAGGTTTAGATAAAAATAAGACACCAAAGCCATTCGGCAGAGAAATCTTTATATTATCTACATATATTGCAGGAGCTAAGTATTACAAAGCAAAAGAGGTGGCTAAAAAACTAGGGGCCGGAAAGCATTTAGTTTTCAGAAGGGAAGTAGATAATCCATATGATAAGAAAGCTATAGCAATTCTTGATTTAGAAGAAAATAAGCTTGGTTACGTCCCTGAAAGAAAAAATGAGATTATATCAAGGCTAATGGATGCAGGTAAAACTATTTATGCAGTAATAGAGAAAAAAGAAATAAAGGATAATTATTTAAAAATAGATATTAAAGTTTTTATGAGAGAGTATTAAACATTTAAAAGTCTAACTGATTCCCTTACTACCAGCCGTGGCTCTAAAAGGATTTTTTTAAATTCTTTAGATTTGTTTTCAATCTTTTCAAGCAATATATTTATGCTATATACTCCCGTCCTTATTTTAGGCTGATGCATGGTGGTAAGTGGGGGAGAAAGATAAGATGTAGAAATAATATCATCATAACCAATTACACTTAAATCTTCAGGTATTCTAAATTTTAAATCCTTTGCAGCTTCATATATCCCAATTGCCAATAAATCACTTAGTGTAACTACAGCACTAAAATTAATATTTTCTTTACTTGGATAATACTTTTTAAAAGTTTTAAAACCAGATTCAATGCTCCTGACTTCCGCACTTTTTGCCCATTTTAACCATCAAAAATCATAAAACCCCACTATATGGGCTTGGAAAAAATTAGAAGCCAATGTAGTGCCATATTTTCATAAATATATAGGTATAGCCGGAGAAAAATGGTATAATTAATCTATGTTTGTAAGAGTAAAAACATCCAATAAGGGAAAAACTACATATGTCCAGATAGTACAGTCCATTAGAAAAGGCGAAACAGTTAGACAGAAGATTGTACGACATGTTGGTGTTGCCAAAAATAGCTCTGATCTAAAAAAACTAAAGCTTTTGGCAGAATCTATAAAACTAAAGCTAGGAGCAGGAGCCCAGCAGTTTCTATTTAGTCCTGAAGAGATAGTAAAGATGGGCCAAACAGATAAAAAATATAAAGATTCTGACTATAAGGTAAACCTAAAAGACCTAGCAGAAGAACAGCGTATGGTAGCAGGAATTCATGATGTATACGGAAAGTTATTTGACGGTCTGGGATTTTCAAAAGTAATAGATTATCCTTCAAGAAATAAGTCCAAAGTTAGGTATTTTAAAAATATAGTTCTTGCAAGAGTTGCAAATCCAGTATCTAAACGCTCAACTGTTGACATGCTAGAAGAAGACTTTGGCCTTACCCTAAACCTAGATAAAGTATATAGGATGATGGATAGCTTGGACAGCGGTGCAATTGAGAGGCTAAAAGATATTACCTACAAAAATACAGCAACCCTTTTTGGGCAGAAAATTAGCGTAATATTCTATGACGTAACCACAATCTATTTTGAATCATTTAGCCAGGATAGTTTTAAAAAGAATGGATTTTCAAAAGACCATAAAAATGGCCAGCCCCAGGTACTTCTAGCCCTTATGGTAACAGA
>JAGYOJ010000097.1 GCA_018399435.1 Actinomycetota bacterium
ACATTAAAATTTTAATCCAATTAATATTATTTAATATAAGGCTTTAGAAACTCTTTTACTTCTTTTTCATCTGCAATAAGATAGCTAATCCCTTCAATATTTGCAGCCTCTGTCGGTATAGTAACTTTATCTATATCACCGCTCGAAAAAAGTAATATTAAACTCATGGAAAAGTAATCATATAAAGAAAAATCTGACATTGTCTCTTCATTTAGAACACTTATTATCTGGGGCAATTTAGGAATTATTCCAAAATTAGCTTTCTGCTTAATTATTTCATTTAAAAGGTGCTGCTGCCTGTCAATTCTGTCTAGATCAGCTCTTGCTGTAGCCCTGCATCTTGCAAAAGATAATGCTTGCTCCCCATCCATATTATAAATACCGGGGTCAAAATTTGCTCCTGATAAGGGGTCGTGCAATGGCTCTGTAATTTCAATCTCTACTCCCCCCAATATATTGATTATTCTTTTAAAACCATCAAAATTTAGTACCATAGTTTTATCAATATTTATTCCTGTTAATTCATGTATTTCATTTTTTATCATATCTTCTCCACCATAAACATAAGCAGCATTTATTTTATTCCAGCCATGGCCTTCCAAGCTAACCCTTGTATCCCGGGGGATAGATATTAAGCAGTCTTTCTCGCCCCAGTTGCTAATATGGAAAATTAATATGGTGTCTGTGCGCCCTTTAAATTCTTTACTCCCTTCACGCTCATCTAAACCTAGAAAAAGTAAGTCCCTGGAGGGTGAAAAAAACGAAATTGTTCCATCTTGTTCTTTTTGGGGAAGTGCCACACATAGCAGTACTAGGGAGCCTAAAAGGACTATGATTACTAAAGTTATAAAACAACCTCTAATTCTACTCATAAAAAATTAAATAATTATTTTGCATAACCTGTATGTGATAAATAATACAAAGTGTGTAATAATTTTTCAATAGGGTCTGTAGTTTGAATATTTACATCAGGAGGGGCCTTTATGGGGACTGAGGTATAATTAATTATTACTTTAATGCCAGCATCTGTCAGCATATCGGTAACCCTCTGGGCTGAATGAGGCGGGACTGCTAAAATAGCTATTTCTACATCCTTTTCTTTTACAACTTTTTTAATTTGATATATATCTAAAACCTTATGACCGGAAATTTCCCGCCCTATGACTTTAGAGTCATTATCAAAAACATTCTCTATTTTAAACCCAAATCTATCCAGCATCTTGTAATTTAAAATTGCCTTGCCTAGATTTCCAGCACCAATTAAAACCAGCCTTACAACATTACCATAACCAAGTATATGGTTAAAAGAGTCTATTAATTCATCAATATTAAATCCAACTCCCCTTTTACCCTTAATACCAAAATATATAAGGTCTCTCCTTACTTCAGCGCTGTTTATTTTTGTATTGTCACTTATGTCTTTTGAAGTAACTGTTCTTTTGCCCAGTTCTTTTAATTGCACGACATATTTTAAATATTGTGACAATCTAGAAATAACGCCTTCGGAATAAATTTTTTCTCTTTTAACATTCATGCTTTTCCTAATATCTTACTTTGTTACACAATTGTAACAAAGTAATTTTAGTTTTACAATATTCAATAATTAAACAATTAAATTATATATACCGCTTTCTTGCTTAAATTTCTTGCTGCAATCCTTGCAAATAATTTTATTTTTTTCAATGGATAAGGCTCCTCCACAGCTTGGGCATATTAATATATCAGCTATTATTTTATTGCTTGCAGGTTTCTTTTCTTTTATTTTGCATTCAGATTTTAAAAAGATGCTCGGGCCCAAACCAAGAAAAGAAAACAAGTATTGGAATATATTTTCTAAAAAAACTAGTATTTTATAGCTACATAATTTTTTAAGAAAGGGTATCCTTAGATTTGAAACACTAATTACTTTTAGAATATTAAATTGCCTTTCCCTTAGGGAATTATAAATAAATTTTGGATGAAAATTAAGTATTGTTTCTCCTACCTTTGATGGTTTTAAATTAAAAGCGCTTGTATCAATTTTTCCAATAATTGTTCTTAGAATATTTTTTAAGTTCCTCTTATTGGCAAATTCTAAAATAAAGGACCCTTTGCTTTTTATTATTCTAGAAATTTCATCAAAATATTTTTGGGTATCGCTAAGATGGTGAACCACCCTCACAGTAAGAATTATATCAACAGAATTAGATTTTATAGGAATACTTGTGGCATCTGCTACAATAAAATAAATATTTTTTAGCTTCTCCCTGTCAAATTTTAAATACCTTGTTATGCTCTCTTTAGCATTTTTTAGGTTATTAAAAGAATAATCAATCATGATTATTCTTTTAAAATCTTTGTACTCACTAAATAATCTGCCATACCCACAGCCTATATCCACAAATAATTTATTTTTATTCTTCACCGGAAGCAAAAATTTTCTTAAAGCAATTCTTTCTGAAGAATCTTCATATTTTCTTTTTTCATCTTTCCAAAAGTTCCTATAATCATAATTCTCATAATCTGATTTACGTATAACCATCTTACCTCTATCTAGACAGAAAATCTTATCTGTATTACATCATTATCCTGGACAATATAATTTTTGCCTTCTAATCTTAGGTTTCCATTTTCCCTTGCTTGTGCAAAGGAGCCTTCTTTTATCAATTCCTCTGAATTTATTACCTCTGCCTTTATAAAGCCTTTAGCCATGTCACTATGAACTTTATTGGCTGCCTGTATTATATCTTGGCCCTTTTCTAATGCCCAGGCTCTTGCCTCATTTTCATTTAAAGTATAAAAAGTAATCAAATTTAACAACTTATAGCAAGATTTAATGAAAACATCAAGGCCTTCTTCTTCTATTCCTAGCTCTTTTTTATATTCTCCCCTTTCTTCTTCGGGGAGATCCAAAATTTCACATTCAAGTTCTGCATATATTTTTACTACATTTTCTTTTCCCACTTTTTCTACTAATTCATTATAGAGCTTTTGGCCCTGTCCTGAATCGTCAACATTTGCAACATATAATACAGGCTTCATGCTTAATAAATTTAAATCTTTTAAAAAATCGCTTTCTGTTCTATTTAAGCTTTTTTTTTCAGGTACAATCCCCTCATTTAACCGCCCTAGAAGATAGTTTGCTAATTCAAGTTGAATTTTTGCCTCTTTATCTCCAGACTTTACAAGGCTATTAAGTTTTTCTTTTCTGCGGCTTATTATTTCAATATCTGATAGCATTAATTCAGTATTTATTATTTCAATATCTTCTATAGGGGTTTGGCTTTCTTCTCCTGCTGATATATCCTCTCCCGAAAAACACCTGACTACATGGGCCAGTATATCCGCATTTCTAATATGCGATAAGAATTTATTGCCCAGCCCCTCGCCTTTGTTCGCGCCTTTTACTAAACCTGCCACATCTAATATCTTGATAGTTGCAGGAGTTACCTTTTTTGATTCATATATTTTAGAGAGTTTTTCTAGATAAGCATCGGGAACATCTATTATTCCTGTATTGGGCTCAATTGTACAGAAAGGATAATTGGCCACTTCTGCATTTGCCCTTGCCAGGTCATTGAATATGGTTGATTTTCCTACATTTGGTAATCCTATTATTCCTACTTGCATATAATTAAAATTAAATTGGAAATTAAACAAATCATAATACTTTTATATTTTATGTCAATCTAATTAAGTGGATTTAACTTGTAAAATTAACTTCACCAAATTCCAAGCTAGCGGCTACAACTTCGGCATTTAAATATATTATATTATATTTTTTCCCGTCTTTTTCTTTTTGCTTCAAATTAACTTTGCCCCCAATCATAACCCTATCACCTTTCTTTAGGCTAGCAGCACAATTTTCAGCCAACTGGTTCCACCCTGTAATATTAATATAGTCAACACTACTTTTCTGCTCTCCCTGGCTATTAGTCCATTTTTTGTTAACGGCAAGGCCAATATCTATAAAGGCTTTGCCTTCTTCTGTATACCTTAATTCGGGATCCCTTGTGAGATTTCCGAGCAAAAATAGATTATTATAATTTTGCATAAACCCTCCTAATGGTTATATTTATAATATTTACAGTAATTAAAACTTTTATCCCAAGGGTATATTACCTTGGCTCTAGAAATTGAATTCACTACACTATATTTCTGATTAAACTTATCAAGTATAATCAAATTAATTTTCTTTCCAACTATAACTACAACCTCATCATAAGCAATCTGACAATCTATTAATTCACAATCATATTTACTCAAGACTTTATAGGCTATTTCTTTAATTTCCTTTTTTTCAAAAAAAATTAAATTTTGGGAGATAGCTAATGAAACGGCATCTGCTGCATTTTTAGTCTCTTCCCTTGCTATAAAAATTCTGCATAAATCAAAAAAAGATATAAAAATTATTAAAATAGTTATGGTTATAATTAAAGTTATTATAGTTATATTTCCTTTTGGCAAATATTTCATATTTAATTACATTCCATTCTCATCATGCTTCCAGCCCTTAAGACTAAATCATTTCCCGTTAAAAAACCCATAACATTAAAAATGCCTTTATACTTATAGGTTATATTTATACTTACCATATCGCCTACCCCTCTAGTTGATTTACTTTCTGGTTTTATAGCAACTTTTAAATTTTCCCTCTCTAAATTTCCACATAATTTATAAACTGACTTGTAAGCCTTAGAATTAGAATTGGTTGTTGAAATAATCCTTGCGCCTTCTCTGCTAGATTGCTCTAATACATTTTGTATATAAATTAAAACCCCTATTTGAGAGACAGCTAAAAAGAAAATTATTAATACAGGCAATACCAGTGCAAACTCTATTGTGGATTGGCCTGTATTCCTTCTTAAAATTTTTACTCCTTTCCAGTTCTTTTTAACTGTCTCTTTTTATTCCTAAACTAATTCAGATATCTTAGTAAAGACATTTGAAATAATATCTATAAGCATAGGTTTGCCTACAGATATCAGTATAGCGCTTATTATTCCAGCAATTACCATAACTAAAGCATACTCGAGTGTAGATTGTCCCTTCTGACATAAAAATTTAATTTTTCTTATTTGATTCACCTCCTTTATAAATTTATTTTTTAAAATTTCCATCACCTCCTTTCATATTAAAATGGCAAAAAATCTCCGCCAATTGTAAAAATTAAAGGTCCTCCGACCAATAAAATAAATGATGGCAGTATTAAAAATGCCAATGGAAATAAAATTAGTAATGATATCTTACGGGATTTTCTTTCAATATCTTGTGAGATATTAAATTTTAAATGTTTTGATTTTTGTTTTAATATCTCTGAGACAGAAGACCCACAATTTTCTGCATTTTGTAATAATAAAACTAAATCTTTAAACTCCTTGCTATTGGGCCTGCTCTCTAAATTTTTATAAGCAGTTTTTTTACCAATTCCGTAATCAATATCTTTAATTAATTTCGAGAACTCATTACAGATTTCGCCTTTAAACTTGTCAATTAATATTCTTATTGAATTATAAATATTTTGGCCTGAAAGAGCCGAGATATATAAAAGGTCTATGGCATAAGGAAGGTCCTTACTTATCTTTTGTTTACGTTTATAAAACATTTTCTTAATTAAAATATTTGGTAAAAAATAACCTAACAGGCTCCCGGAAAAGCTTAAAATTATTGCCTGCATGAAATTATGGCTAACTATTGACCCTGCCAATAAAAATGAGAGAGATAAAAATAACTTATAGCCTTTAAAAGCATTGATAGTGATATTTAAATTTTTTGATGAAATTGCTTGTAAAATAATACTTAATTTCTTGTTATTTCCTGGCAATAAATTTCCAATTTTGGCCATAAATGTATTTATTGAAATTAAAAAATGATGCCTTCCGCTTAAATTTTTATTTTTTATCCTTTTATTATCAGCTTTTCCTTTTACCAAAGCCCATATGCAAAAGCAAAAAATAGCATAGCCGATAATTATAAATATCAATTCCATTTTACTCTCCAAATCTTAATATTTTTTTAATAACTATTATTCCCATTACCTCTAATGAACCCCCTATAAAAATTAATATATTCCCCCATTTATTAGTAAGAAAAGCATTCATTTTAGTATTCATAGAAACAAAAAGAATAATTAAAACTATTACCGGAAAAAATGAAATAACTATAGCAGAGTACTTGCTTTGGATAGTCATTGTTTCATATTTTGACTTTGCTTTAAGGCTTTCCCTCAAGGAATCCGCAATACTATTTAGAACAAACACTAAATCTCCCCCAATTTTATTATTTATTTTTAATGCACTAGATATAAGCTTGCTTTCACGTATGCAGCACCTTTTATCAAAATTATCTATAGCATCATCAAAAGATATATTAATTTCCAAATCATTTATTAATTTTTTTAAATTATTTTTTAATGGATTTTCTATCCATTGAATTGATTTTTTAAAAATCTGGCGTACAGATTTCCCGGCCCTAAGCATTATTACCATATTGCTAACAAATTGTATGAGCTGGGTATGTAATATATTAGATCTCTTAATTTTAATATTCTCATAAATTATTTTCCCATTT
>JAGYOJ010000098.1 GCA_018399435.1 Actinomycetota bacterium
CGTTAATTTCCTTTTGGTATTTTTTAAAAAAATCTATTTCTATAAAGCCATTTTTAGAGATAAATTTATCAAAACCAAATTTATCTTTGCTTAGCTTATACCTGTATATGTTTTTTATATTATAAATGTCAATTGAATGCTTTAAGTAGTCCCTGATCATGGGGGATTTAAGCTGTAGGGAAGAAGCATATAAAATATCTAGAAAATGCCTTTCAAGTTCCATCTCCATCTCCCTGTAGCTTTTATTGCTTTCTGCCAGTTTTGTTATTTTTTCAAGCGCTTTAGTGTTTACAACATCCATATCTTCCAATTTTTTAGTTTTGGCTGCATTTAGGAGGTGCTCATATGGATATTGGAGCTTTATAAATAAATGCCCAAGATTGCCTTCAAAAAACAGGGATTTTAGCACCAGTTTCAGGTTATGGATAGTCTCAGCTATAAAAAGGATATTTATTGCCTGCATCTGCTCTTCTTTTAAGGTTTTTTTAAGGTATGAAACAATATCACTAAATTCCAGGCATAAAACTTGTTCAAAGGCCTGGCCTTTTTCTAATTCATCTAAATATTTTGCATAAAAAGTTTCTTTTAACAGCTTTAAGAGCTCTTCCTTGTTTGAGGAGTTAATCATGCGTTTTAATTTTGGGTCATCGATAAAGTATATCTCCCTGGAGGTTAACTCTCCAGCAGAGAATAAATAATAATCATCGTCTTTTATCTCATACTCTAGTTTTTCCACTTCTGCTCCTAATTGAACAAGAATTCAGCAATTTCCATTTTTATATCTTCAATATTGGTATCAACAAGGGTATCAGGCGAGAGGTTATATTCAGCATTTCCGCTAATAATTTTTACTCCCTTATCAAAATCCGGCTTTTGGCCTGATTTTTTTAATTTTATGCTTGCGGCAGCTTCTTCTAAGATTTCCGGAATTATATTATTTTCATTTTTTCCCAGTATATATTCGCCTTCTTCTATGTCTAAGCCTTTTAGGCTCTTAATTAAAAAATTTTTATACTGTGCCTTGTCAAGGTTTTTTAGTTTTTCTTTTGCTTTATTGATTATATCTTCTACAAGTTCTAATTTGTTTAATAAAATCTTTTGGCCTATATCCGACTTGGCCTTTATTATCTCCAGATCATATATTCTGTCATATTCTTGCTGGGCCTGATTGTTAGCCATTCTTAAGGTTTCATCCTTTTTTTTCTTAGCCTGGCTTATTATATCTTCAGCCTTTTTTTTGGCTTCTTCTATTATCTTATTTTTTTCCTCTTCTGCATCATCCAATATTTTTTGGGATACATTATCTAGTTTCTCCATTTTTCCCTCTATTAAAATTGTATTGAGTTTATAAGGAAGAAAGTTATGAGCAGCCCTAATACTGCATATGTTTCTACCATTGCTGCAAATATAACGCTTTTCATTCCCTGGTCTGCCCTTTTTGCCACTAGATTTACTCCTGAAGCGCAAACTTTGCCCTGATGTATTCCTGAAAACAGCCCTGTAAATGCTATAGGTAAAGCTGCAAATAATAATTGTAAACCTTGTGCAGCATTGGTGACATCTGCAATATTTCCAATTATCAGGAAAGCAGCAACAAAACCATAAAATCCCTGGGTGCCTGGAAGCACTACTAAAAGAAACAGGCTTCCAAATTTGCTAGGGTCTTCTGAAAGAACACCGGCTGCCGCCTTTCCAGGAAAACTAATGCCTATTGCAGAACCTATTCCAGCCATTGCTGCTGCAATTCCTGCTGCTGCAATTGCCCACATAGTGCCTATTGATATTTCAGTCATTTTTTACTCTCCTTATTATTCATCAACTATTGTTATGTATTTATGTTTATTCTCAAGGGGCATGAAAGGTTTTCCGCCGCCTTTATAAAATTTCTGAAAGTATTCTACATATTGTAGCCTTAATGTATGCACAAAACCTCCAAGCACATTTATTCCCAGATTAAATATATGGCCAAAAATTAATACTATTATAGTTATTACAATTCCCACTACCGGGATTGTGCCTATCTGGAAAGCAATTTTATTAATTGCCACACCTATCCCTGCAGTAACAAGGCCTAATGCCATAAGCCTTATATATGACAGGAAATCACCTAAATAGGAAGTTAAGCCATTGACAATGGTTAAGTTCAAAAAGCCCGTAAACAACCTAAAGCCCCAACTTTTTTCTTCCCTGGCTGAGAAAAGTATTATAACTATTGCTGAAGGTATTATTAGCCAGATAAGGTATTTTGCTAAGCTTGGAGAAAACATCGGCCGTGCTACAAGCTGCATGTTTACGGCAATATCTGAAGACAATAGTAAAATTATTATAGGGACTAATATAAAAATCCAGGGAAGCGCGTCAAAAAAAGCATCGCCCCAATCTTTTCTTCTTATCGCATCAAAAAATTTTATAAATAAGCCAAATATAACTTGGACAACGCCAACCAAAAGGGCTAGCCTGAAGAAGTTCATGGCCCCTACATTTCCCTCTACAGGATCTCCCAAGATAGCCCAGCTTTTAGTAATTTCTCCAAATCCAAGATATGAGGGAAGGTCCCCAAACCATCCATTAAATATGGTTCCTGCAAATACTGTAAAAATTCCACCAAAAAACATTAGCATTAAAAAATTTTTTAATGGTTTCATTTTAAAAGCAAAAATAAGGGAGGCGGCCATAAGGATAATGCCATAACCGGCATCAGTTAAACACAGCCCAAAAAAAAGGGCAAAAAACAATGAAACAAAAGGAGTAGGGTCTATTTCAAAATACCTGGGAACTCCATACAGGTTAACAATAATTTCAAAAGGCTTAAAAAGACGCTTGTTTTTTAGGGCTGTAGGGATAGTTTCGCCCTTTTCAGGTTCTATCTCAATAATTCTTGTTGAACTGAAATTATCTAATACTGAAACCAGGTCTTCTTCTTTTTCATCTTCTACCCAGGCAGTATAAAAGGCAGCTTTGTCAGTAGAAAAGCCATAATTTATGGCATTTTCGATATCTACATTATTTTCTAAATAATTTAAGTAAATGATTAAATTCCTATCATGTTTTTTTGAAGCCTCTTTTATATCTTCAGCTAATTTTTCTTTTTGATTCCTGTGAAATTTCAGTGATTTTCTAAGCCTGCCAATATTTTCTTCTATTGTGCCCTTGTAATTAAAAAGCTCTGCTTCAGAAAAGGTTATATCATTTAAAAATTGGTCGGCCTCTTTTTTATAAGCATTGTGATAAGCGAGTATTATATAAATTATGTCTTTGCATTCAGTAAGCTTTTCTATAGAAATATTTTTTTCGTCAAGCTGCTTTTTTAAGGTGGAAAAATCCCTTGCCTTGCAGTGCACATTGCCTAGTTTTATAGTATAAGTATCTGTTGACCTTAAGTCTTCTAATTTGCCTTTATAGGGTTTCCAGTCGCTGAGCTCTGAAAGCTGTTTTTCTATATTATTAATCTCTGAATTTATTATATTAATTTCTTCTTCAGTTTTTACTATTTCCTCTATTATTTGTTCAAAATTATGTGACTCAAGTATGTTTTGGTATTCGCTCCTGCTAAGAGCAAGCTTTCCTGCATTGGAGCCGGGCTTTTTTTTATCCCTGTATTTTTCAAACAAATCCAAAGTTTTTTTTACATCTGCCGTGTATTGAGCGCTTTCAGAAATTTTGGCCACTTCAGCTTCAATTTTTTCTGTATAAGGGCTTACCTGGGCCAATGCGAAATCTTGCAGCTTGTTTAATACCTCAGATTGTTCTGATTTGTGAGAGACAATGAGAAACTTTTTAAGTGTTGCAACTCCCATTAATCTAATACCTTTTTAATAATCTTATCAATTGCCTGCGATTGTTTTGACTTAGCTTTTCCCTTTAATTTCTCTGATTCTTTTTCAAAATCTTTATTTAATTTTGAAATTTCCTTCTTGGAATCTTTTTTTGCCTTATCAATTGAATCAGCAACCAATTGCTTTGATTCTTCTTTTCCTTCCTTCTGGATTTCCCCATCTTTGCTATATGCTTGTTCTACGATACTTGAGGCTTGTTTTTTTGCTTTGGAAATAATTTCTTTCGAGTCTTCTTCAGCTTGCCTTATTTGGTTTATAATATTATCTACATTCATAGTATTTTTTTAATTATTATGACATAAAAATAATAACAGTAAACCTTGTTATGTCAACTAGATTTTACTGTTTTATGTATTTTACAAAAAATATTGCAGTTGGGCAAAATTTTATTTTTAAAACCTATACTGGCCCAAACACCAAATAAATATTTGCCATGATATTTATTATTCAGAAAAATCTTTAATCACCAAGTATTGTAGGCCTAAGAAATAGGTGGGATTATATTTTCCCAGTTTTTATTCTTGCCTTTATTAAAATACCAGAAACTGCTATTAAATTATTAATTAACTTACTTTATACTAGAAAATGCTGATATTATATGAATTCTTTATAGGTGTTTAAAAAGGGTTTTTTAGTTTAATTTATTTTAAGGAGTGCAGTAGATGAAGGAAAAAATATTTACCCATGTTGCGGCTACAATAAATGACTTATCGGATTTAGAAAACTTTTACATTGATATTTTAGGCCTGGAGATAAAATATAAATTTAATATACAGAAAAATCTATCAAAACAGATTTTTAATATTGAAAAGGATGTTGAAGTTGTAATTGCTGGCAAACAAGATTTTACAATGGAATTATTTATAGCTGATAATATTAATATTAGAAATTTTCAACATATATGTATTACAGTTGAAAATAGGGGAAAGATGCTAAAAAAAGCGGAGGAAAATAATTATCCCTGCACTATTATAGAGCGTGATGATGCCCATGATATTGTTTTTATACAAGATAAATCGAATAATTTATTTGAAATAAAAGAGGCCAAAAAAGATTAATAAAAACTACAGAAATTTAAGCATTAAATTTCAATTATTCTTCCTGCACCCCCATCAATATATTTATTAGGGTATAGCCTCTTAAGCTTTTCCTTGTGCTGGGTACAATGGGTAGGGCAAATTAATTCTAAATCTTTAAATAATCTGAATTCAGAAAATCCATGCATTCCGCCAATAATAGCATAAATTTTTCCAAACTTTTTAGCTTTTTTTAAAATATGGCCCATGTAAGGGTGGGAGCAGCCAACAATTAGAACTATTCCCTTACCGGTTACAACACCCATGCTTTGCTCTATACCATCAAGCTCCCCTGTAGAGAATATATTTTCATGGATTTTTGTAGCTCCCGTTATATTATTGGTTTCTAAGTTTTTTAAATTATAAAATGAGGGAGTAGTGTGTATTTTAACTTCACTGTTTTTCCTTAAAAATTCTTGCAAACCCCCCACATGGTCATAATGTGGATGGGATAGAAAAACTTCATTAATAGAAGCTGGATCTATTTTTAATTTTTCCATGTTTTCCAGTAAAATTTTGCCATCACTGCCAGTATCAAACAATATTTTAGGGGTATTTTCTGCTTCCACTAAACAGGAAAATCCCCAATCAGCTTCAAGCCCTTCTTCATGCACTGTATTATCATAAATAATTGTAACTTTCATATGCCCACATATTTTATGCCATCAAATTAATAAACTTTAAATTTTAAACAAATCAATTAATATAATTATTCTTATTTAGCGCTGCTGTTGTATTGCAAATAAACAACATGGGTATTAGTGAATTCATAAACCCCATGTTTTCCATCCGCCCCGCCGATACCAGATTTTCTCCATCCCGCATGAAAACCTTGTATGGCCTCGAAATTTTCACGGTTTATATAAGTTTCTCCAAATTTTATCTCATTAGAAGCTCTCATTGCCTTATCGATATTGCTTGTATAAATAGAGGAGGTTAAACCATACTCACAATCATTTGAATATTTAATTGCCTGGTCTAAATCTTTTACAGTAACTACCGGAAGAACAGGGCCAAAAATTTCTTTTCTTATTATCTCCATTGATTGCGTAGCATTATCTAAAATAGTTGGCTTGTAATAATATCCTGCATCCCTTACCTTTGCAGCCTTTCCGCCCAATAGCAATTCGGCGCCTTCATTAACTGCATTTTCAACCATTTTAGAAACTTTTTGTTGCTGCTGTTTGCTTACCAATGGCCCCATATCGATACCCTGGTCAAGGATAGGGTCTCCGTATTTAACTTTTTTCATTGATTCTACTAATCTTTCAATAAATTCATCTTTAATTTCCTCTTCAACATAGGCCCTTTCTGCGCAATTACAAATTTGGCCAGTATTTCCAATCCTGGACTCCGTAATTGCATCTACAGCTAAATCCAGGTCTGCATCAGCTAAAACTATGGCTGGAGCCTTGCCCCCAAGCTCTAAGCTTACTTTTGTAACATTTTTGGCGGCAGCAGCCATAATGGATGGGCCGGTTTCAACACTTCCTGTAATGCTGATTAGGCCAATTTTAGGGCTAGATGCTA
>JAGYOJ010000099.1 GCA_018399435.1 Actinomycetota bacterium
TGTTTCTCCTTTTTCATTTATTGACAAAATCTTTAATGCTATTTGCTATTTTTTCCGGAGTTAATCCATAATAATCCATTACTTCTTCATACTCTCCTACTTTTGCAAATACATCATTTACCCCAATTTTTTTAAGCATTACAGGATTTTTGGCTGAAAGCACATCTGAAACTGCACTGCCTAAGCCATTAACAATATTATGCTCTTCAACTGTTACCACTTTCTTTGTTTTGGTACTTGATTTTATTATTAAATCCTCATCTATCGGTTTTAGGGTATGCATATTTATTACCTCTGCATCAATATTTTCATCCTGCAGAAGCTTGGCTGCATCTAAAGACCTAGAAACTGTTGAAGATACTGCAATTAAAGTAACATCTTTTCCGCTTTTTAATACCTTGCCCTTGCCAATTTCAAAATCAGTATCTTCTCCATTAAGCCTTTTTACCTTCTGCCTGTGGACCCTAAAATAAACAGGGCCTTCAAGTTTTACAATTTCATGTAAAGCTTTTCTGTATTCAGGGCCATCTGCAGGAGACACAATAGTTATATTAGGCAATGACCTTATTATGCCAACATCTTCTAATACTACATGGGTAGGGCCTAAAGCACTAACAGAAAAACCGCAATTATTGCCCATGATATTTACATTTAACTCTGTCTTGCAAACATCATCCCTTATTTGCTCAAAACACCTGCAAGTTATAAAAGGAACATAAGCAGTAATTATTGGTATTTTCCCATTTAATGCCATTCCAGCAGCATGACCCATTGCACTTTGTTCCTGAATTCCAAATTCAAAATGCCTTTCAGGATATTTTTCATTAAACGGGCCTCCTGATGCGCCCAAAGAGCTGTCACAGGATACATAAACTATATCAGGGTTTTTTTCTCCAAGTTCCAGGAGTGCATCACTAATTACTTCTCTTGGATTTTCATAAATATTTTTATCCTCCAACTTTTGCCAACTCCTCTCTTCTAACTTTTTCTACTAATTCAATTCCTTCATCTACTTTATCTGACTCACAATGCCAGTGGTGGAATTTAAAATTATCTTCCCCAAAATTTAAGCCTTTGCATTTAATTGTGTCAATGATAATCAAAGAAGGCTTATCTTTTTTAAAAGGAATGCTGGTCAGGGTTTCATAAATTTGATTAAAATCATGTCCATTTATTGTCTTTACTTCCCATCCGAATGCTAAAAATTTATCTTCAAGCGGCGCAGTGCTCATAACATTTTCTGTCCTGCCATTAACCTGTAACTTATTCCTATCTAGAATTGCAACTAAATTATCTAATTTATGGTGGCCTGCAGCCATAGCTGATTCCCAAATACTGCCTTCGCCGCATTCACCATCACCTAAAACGCAAAATACTCTGTAATCATCACCATCTCTTTTAGCAGTTATTGCAATCCCACCAGAAACTGGCAACCCATGCCCTAAAGAACCTGTAGGAAACTCAATTCCTGGCAGCACTTTTTCATCAGGATGCATGGGAACCCTGGTGTCAAAAGAATTATAGGTCCACAGAACATCTTCATCAAAATAGCCTTGGTCAGCAAGCGTTACATACAATGCCAAGCACTTATGCCCGGCAGAAAGGATAAACCTGTCCCTGTCTTTCCAATCAGGGTTTTTGGGGTCATGCTTCATTATCTCATTATATAGTACAGTAATAATATCAAGGCTTGAATAAGCTCCCCCTATATGCACTTCTCCAAACTTGGCCATTTTTAATATGTTTTTCCTGCCTTTATAAGATTTATTTATTAGCTTGGTGGCAAGCTCTTTACTAATCTTTGGCATAATCCTCCTTTACTGCTTAATTTTTAATGCAACTTCTATCATGTATTCAAATAACTCTACATCTAATGAAGCCCTTCCTATAAAAATACCATTATTTTCATCAATAGCCAAAATATTTTTAGCAGTTTCTGTGTTAACGCTTCCGCCATAAACAATTAATTGCCCAGACCTCAAATTCTTATCATATTTGCTTGCTAAATGTTCTTTTATAAAAACCATCATCTCGCTTATATAGTCAATGCTTGCTGCCTGTTTAGCCCCTATTGCCCAGGCCGGTTCATATGCAAGTAAGACCTTTCCAATATCTTTACCCTTTATTCCTTCAAATAATTTAGCCAGCTGCTCTTTTATATAATTCTTTGCTTCTTCTGTTTTTTTTGGTTTTTCCTCTTCCCCCATGCAAAGTATTGGAGTAAGCTCATTTCTTATACAGGCTTTTATCTTTTTATTTATCATCTGCAGATCTTCTTTTAATATATTTTTTCTTTCAGGATGCCCTATCTCCACAAAATCGCAGCCTAAATTCTTTAAATGCATAGGGCTAACTTCGCCCGTATACGGCCCTTCATCTTCCCAGAAACAATTTTGTGAACCATATTTTAAATTAGGGTGGTAAATATTTTTTGAAAAAGCATCAATAGATAAATATGTTGGAAGAACATATACAACAATATTACTATTTGGCTCAAATTTTTTATTCATAAAATCCTGGAGCTTATTTATATATTCTATACTTTCTTCCACTGTCTTATACATCTTCCAAGAAGCGCCAACAAATACTTTTTTCATGATTCCTTTCCAGCTGATTTAACAGCATATTATAAATAATAATTAAATATGTCCTTAAATTCCTTATAACTGATTCCGGCTTCACCTATATATCTAGGGTTTTCTACTCCTACCTTACCTCCAGCATGGTAATCAGAGCCTCCTGTAAAAAATTTAACCTTATCTTTATACTTATTCTTTACCTCTTTTTCTATTTCTTCTCTTGCCATGTTCCCCTTATATGTAGTTTTATCATAAGTGTAACAAGCTTCCATCCCATCCAGCCCTTTTTTTATTAACTTTTCTATATATGTGTCCCTGTCTACTTTTCCAAGCACTTTTGAATTTACCTGTTTATCAATTAAATAAGGGTGGGCAAGAACAGCTAATCCCCCGCATTCTTTTATTAAATCTATTGCATCTAGAGGACTTATTTTCTCTCTTTTTACATTTAATTTTGGATTATCCCTTACTAAAAGCTTTGCATCGCTCCAGCTTTCTGCATAATTTTTTTTAGCCATTAACTCAAAAATATGTTTCCTTTGGACTTCCTCTGGCTTTCTTGTTTTCTTGTTCCCATTTATATCTTCATATTCTAAAATTTCTTTTTCGTAATCAATGGCCATGCCTTCACTGGATAGAACCTCGCACAATTTCCTGTAAGCCTCAACCTTGCTGTTTTCGGCCCTGCTAACTTCATCTTTTACTACCTTGCTGTCCCAATCAAGTTCATACCCTACGATATGTACATCATCTACAAATGTATCACAGGAAAATTCATCCCCCAGTATTAAAGCTAGCCCTAACTTTTTTGCATAACTTTTTATATTTATATCTTTATTATTATCCTTAATGTAGGCTGGAGGATTTATATCATGGTCTACTATGGCAATAGCCTTCATTTTTATTCTTGAAGCATTATCTATAAGCTCTTTAGGGGTATCATTGCCATCAGAGCGGGTTGTATGGCAATGCATGTCACATTCATATTTTGGCCTATATTCCTTATCCATAAAATATCCTCCTCTAGGCTTTCCCTTGGCTTCCAAATAATTTTATGTAATCCTTAATCAATTTCTCTACATCCTCTTGGACAAATTTAAATTTCTTAAGGGGTTCATATTCATCTGGATTTTTTTTGATATATGCTTCACAAGCATCTATATATCTATGTTTTATTTCAGTTGATATGTTCATCTTAGAAACCCTATATGAAATTATCTTTTTTATAATATCTCTTGAGAGACCGGAACAACCATGAATTACTATCGGAAATTTGCAAATCTTCATAATTTCTTCGAGCCTATCAAAATCAAGTTTGGGTTCTCCTGTATATAGGCCATGGGCAGTCCCAATGGCAACAGCCAATGAATCAACACCGGTTTTCTTTTGGAATTCTAATGCTTTTTCAGGTTCTGTAAGCATTATCTCATCTTTATTTGTCTCAATATGTTCTTCTTTGCCCCCTATATGCCCAAGTTCGCCTTCTACACTAATTTCCCTTTCATGTGCCATATCTACAACCTCTTTAGTTATTTTGATATTTTCTTCATAAGACAATTTTGAGCCATCTATCATAACTGAACTCCATCCATATTCGATGCATTTTTTTATTACATCCATGTCAGTCCCATGGTCAAGGTTCATGGCAACAGGCACATCAGCATCTCTTGACAGTTCTTTTATCATATCAACTAAAACAGTATACCCTAAATCTATTACTGTTTTTTGTGAGGTTTGCACAATAACTGGTGACTTTTCTTGTTTTGCAGCTTCTACTACTGCCCTCATAGAGGTCTGGTTTACTATATTAAAGGCCCCCACTACATAATTTTCTTTTCTTGCTTTAATTAGCATATCATTAGTGTTTACATATACCATTTTTTAATCCTTTTTTTGATAATAATTGTATTTTAATTTTATGCAATTTTTTGCGATAATGCAATAAATTGTTAATTAAAAAGTATTTATTTTAAATATTTTTCTTCCCAGACAGGATCAAAAAGATTTGCTAATTTTTTGCCATAAGAAATCATTTTTTTATGATAGAAACAATCAGATAATATTTTAGAGGCTGATTCATCCTCTGGTTCAGTTTTTAATTCTTTTATCCATTTTAAAAATTCTAAATGATGGTCCCTGTAAGGGCAAGGCCTTAGCAAATTATTGCCAAAGTTAGCCTCTTTGCCAAACCCGTAATTTTTTTGCCAGTTCCTAATTTTTGCCAGGAATGGGTGCTCCCATAAATGGTTAAGGGTTTTCCCTTCTTTATACATTCTATATATATTCCCAATTGAATAAGGCATAAAAACACAAGGCATAACTTTTCCATTCCAGTCAATGTAGAGGTAGCCGCCTTCCCTGCCAGCTGAAATACAACCTCCCACTAATGGGCCATGATTCCAAAAATCAATAAGGAATAATCCCTTATTTTCTATTTGTCTCCAAATTTTGGACCAGAAATCTACCCTTTGCATTGAACTTGGCATATATTTAAAATCTAAAGCCCTGCCTATGGGCAAATATTGAAAATAAAAAGCATAAAATACGCCCATCTGATGGAAAAAAAAGTCAAGAAACTTATCTTTTAAGACTTTATTATAATTATCGCTATTTACAGTTACAGAAATCCCAAAAGGTATGCCGGCCTTTTTCATTAATTCCATAGAGCCTAAAACTTTTTCAAATACCCCTTCTCCCCTTATTCTATTAGTTTCTTCCTCTAAGCCTTCAACTGAAAATGCAGGCGTAATATTTTTACATTCGGCTATTTCTTGGGATAGCCTTTTATTTAATAATGTCCCATTGCTAAAAGCTAAAAAAAGACAATCCTTGTATTTTTTAGCTATGTCAAGGATACCTTTGTCTTCTGAATTATAATAAAAAGGCTCGCCCCCGGAAAAAACTATTAATTTTATATCCCACAATTTCTTTGCATCAGAAATTAGGCGGTCTAAAACATTCCAGGGAAGCTTTTGCCCATTACTTTTAGAACTAGCATAGCAACCCCTGCATCTTAAATTACAGCCATGGCCCGGACTTATAACTAGCATAAATGGCGGCATAGATTTGTTTTTAATGTAAAATTTCTTAACTTCCTTATTCTTTAATCTATCCCCGGTTAAAGCATTAGCCCAAAGTTTTAATACTTCTTGCGCAATATTTCTGTCTAAATTATTCCTTTCTATAGACCTGTCAAGAGTTTTTATAATTGATAAGGCCATAATTTTTTTCTCATATTGAAGCCTTTTGTTTTTCTTTGATGAAGCTTTTTGATTATTTGAGGAACCAAAATTTTTGGCTATTTTGTTTTCTATATACCTAATGGCATATTTCCTAGTAATTGAGCCGTATAGCAGGCTTGTAATTATTTTATAGAAAAATGGGCTATTTTTTATAGAATTCATAATTTTTTAAATTCTAAATATAATAAATACTATACATCAAAAAACCTTGCTGAAGAAGCATATTTTTACATTGATAAAATTATAAAAAAATTTATCTTATCATTATAGATTATGAATCCAGGTGCATCATTTTATTTACATAAAAAATACTTGTATAATTGCCATTAACCCATTGATTTTATAGCTCTCTATTATTAGAATGCATTAAGATATA